>NZ_JBMQQZ010000016.1:0-13626 GCF_057362025.1 Bordetella sp.
CGCCTGCGTGCCGAACAGCACGCCCATGCGTTCGACGGCTTCCGGGATGTCGCGCAGGGTGCGCGGATCGCTGTAGTACACCGGAACGTTCAGTGCCCGCAGGACGGGCAGCAGAGGCGCTGCGCCACCCGGCAGCCAGGCTAGCACCAGGTCGGGGCGCAAGGCCGCGACCCGTTCCGGGTCCGGCGCCAGGCCGTCGCCGACGGACGCCAGCGCGCGCGCCGGCGGCGGATAGTCGCTGCCGCGCGCCACGCCGACCAGCTTGCCGCCCGCGCCCGCGGCGTAGGCCAGTTCGGTGGCGTGCGGCGCCAGCGATATGGCGCGCTCGGCCGGGTGCGGCAGCTCGACGGTACGGCCATCGTCGTCTCTGGCCGAGATGGGGCCGACGGCGGCGGCGGTTCCAGCGGCAGCTGCCGCCGCGGACGTAGCAGTTGCCGCAATTGCCGCAGTTGCTTCAGGCGCGTCAGGCCCTTCAATCGCCCCGGTCGCCGCCGGCGCCGCGGATGCCGCCGTCGATGCAGCCGCCGCGAACGCCAGCAGCGCGGCCGCGATCGCTGTGGTACGGCTACGCGCACGCATCGCCGCGCCTTACATACGCCAGGTCAGGTTGACGAAGGCATTCGAACCGGGCGTGTTGTAGCCGTTGGCCAAGGTGTACTCCTTGTCGAAGACGTTGTTCCAGCGGACCTGCATCTGCAGGCTGCGCGTCAGGTCGTAGGATGCCACCAGGTTATACAGCGTATACCCGCCCAGGCGGGCCCCGCTGCCATCCAGCCGATTGCCGCTGGCATACATCTCCGCCCCCAGCAGCAGATCGCCGAAGCGGTGGTCGGCCGACAGCCGCAGCACCTTGCGCGCACGCTGCGGCAGGCGGGTGTCTTCATCGGTATTGCGCGGATCGCTCAGGTCCAGGCTGGCGCGCAACCGGGTCTTGCCGAGCTTTTTCATTCCCGTCAGCGTTACGCCTTCGAGCAGCGCATTCGACACATTGACCGCCTGATACAGAAAGGGATTGTCGGCGGTCGGCTCGTTCAGGATCAGGTTCTTGACCCGGTTGTGATAGTAGGTCACCCCCAATTCGGTGTCGTCGTCCTGGTAGCGCAGGCCCGCCTCGATATTGCGCGAGGTCTCCGGTTTCAGATCGGGATTGCCGACGAAGCCGCCATCGTTGGGCCAGTAAAGCTCGTTGAAGTTCGGCGCGCGAAAGCCCGTGTTGGCGCCCACCGTCGCGCGGATCGCGCGGGTGATGTCGTAGCCGTAGGTCAGGCCGCCGGTCGTGCGGTTGCCGAACTGCGAGTTGTCGTCATTGCGCAGGCTGGCCTGTACGTGGTGGGCGCCGAAGTCGCCCAGGTAGACGCCGGTGAACGAGTTCACGTGGCGGCTGGTCCGTGCATAGTCGCCGAACGTCACGGGGAAGGTGTTGAAATCGCCGATATCGCCGGCGACGCGCTGGTCCAGGTGTTCATAGGCCAGCGTCAGCTTCTGGTCTTTCGTGAGTTGCAGGTCGTTCTGCCACAGGTACTGGTTCTGGCGCGTGCGGAACGTGCTTTTGCCGCTGGGCGTGTCGAAGGGATTCTCGTCGGCGGGCGCATTTTCGTTGCGGTTGCGGTCCAGCGTGCTGCCGACTCGCAGCGTGCTGGTCCAGATATCCGTCAGTCGGTTCGTGCTGGTCAGCGAATAGCCCTGCAGGTCCTGGATGGACCGGTCGTTGAAATAGGGTTGGCCGTTGTCGTAACCGCCGTTCAGGTGGGTCTGGTAGAACTGCGCCGTCAGCGTCTGGCCGCGCATCCATTCATAGCCCAGCGAGCCGGCCACGTTGTTCTCGTAGTAGCTGTCCCGGTCCGGGTTGTGCAGGAAGTTCTTGCCGTTGGTCGCGTCGAAGCCCCGGCTTTGCTGGTAGCCGCCGGACAGGCTGTAGGTCCACCCTTGCGCGGCGCCGGACAGGCCCGCGCTGTAGCTGCTGGTGCCGTAGGTGCCGCCGCCGACGGTCGTATAGGCCGATAGCGGGCGGTCCGCGTCGCGCTTGGTGATGATGTTGATCACGCCGCCCAGCGCATCCGCGCCGTACAGGCTGCTGGCGGCGCCGCGCACGATTTCCACGCGGTCTATGCTGTTGGTCGGAATGGCGTTCAGCGCGGCCAGGCCGTTGGTGGCGTTGTTCACGCGCTGGCCGTCCACCAGTACCAGCGTCTGGTTGCTGTTGGCGCCGCGCATGAACAGACTGGTGACCGTTTGCGGGCCGCCGTTGTTCGCGTACTCGATGCCATGCGTGCGCGACAGGACTTCGGCCAGGCTGCTCTGGCCGGCGCTTTCCAGGGTGGCGCGGTCGATGACGCTGACATCGCCCAGTACGTCCTTCAGCGGTTCGGCCGACCGGGTCGCGGTGACGACGACGGTGTCGAGCTGGGCGACGGGCGTAGTGGCGGTGGGTGAGGGGCTCTGTTGGGCAGCGGCCCAGACGGGGGCCAGACAGGCGAACAGCCCGGCGCAGCGCCGGGTAAAGAGGGGCTTCATAGCGAGACCTGGTGATGACGCGCGACCCCGCACGTCGTTCAAGGGATCGGAAGACGGCGGCGGCGCGGGCGCCTCGTGCCGTCCGTCTTCCCCGGACGAACCGGCCGGTATCGGGCTGTCCCGCCGCGCCGGCGATCCAGGGACGGATCGATGGCGGGCGGGATGACCGTTGCGGGGGCAGCACAGGCCGGGCATCCGTGCCGCGCGCTTCATGGGCGGCGGCCGCGATCCTTCCTGTTTCCCGTTTATCTTTCGCCACGCGGCGCGCCGAGGGCGCGCTGATGCGTCGAAAGCACCGGTTCGAGGGGGCGGAATTTATCACGATCCCGCATTTCCGCGCGCTTTGTTACCATTCCAGGTTGCTTCTTTGCAATCCATCCCGCTTTCCACCAGGAACGCCCGTGTCGTCCTATCCTGCCCTGCCTTATCCCATCGATTCCTATACCCATGGCGCCGGCTTCGTGCGCGCCCTGGCCTCGCGCATCCTGATCCTGGACGGCGCGATGGGCACCATGATCCAGCGCTACAGGCTGTCCGAGGCGGACTTCCGTGGCGAACGCTTCGCCGGGCATGGCAAGGACCTGAAGGGCGACAACGAACTGCTGTCGCTGACGCGGCCGCAGGTGATTGCCGAAATCCATCGCCAGTACCTCGAAGCCGGCGCGGATGTCATCGAGACCAATACCTTCGGGGCAACGTCCATCGCCCAGGGCGACTATGACCTGCCCGAACTGGCCTATGAAATGAACCTGGCTTCCGCCAGGCTGGCGCGCGAGGCCTGCGATGCCTACAGCACCCCCGACCGGCCGCGCTTCGTCGCCGGCGCGCTGGGACCGCAGCCCAAGACCGCCTCGATATCGCCGGACGTGAACGACCCCGGCGCGCGCAACGTGACTTTCGAGGAACTGCGCGCAGCCTACGTCGAGCAGTTGAACGGGCTGCTGGACGGCGGCATCGATGTGGTCCTGATCGAAACCATCTTCGACACCCTGAATGCCAAGGCGGCGATCTTCGCCGTCGAGGAAGTCTTCGAGCAGCGCGGCGTGCGCCTGCCGGTGATGATCTCCGGCACGGT
This sequence comes from Bordetella sp., assembly GCF_057362025.1. Classification (NCBI taxonomy): domain Bacteria; kingdom Pseudomonadati; phylum Pseudomonadota; class Betaproteobacteria; order Burkholderiales; family Alcaligenaceae; genus Bordetella; species Bordetella sp. The sequence goes on from NZ_JBMQQZ010000016.1 coordinate 3,590, forward strand.
TACCGATGCATCGGGCCGCATCCTGTCGGGCCAGACGGTCGAGGCCTTCTGGAACTCCGTGCGTCATGCGCGGCCCGTGACCATCGGGTTGAATTGCGCGCTGGGCGCGGCGCTGATGCGGCCGTACGTGGCCGAGCTGTCCAAGATCTGCGACACCTACGTGTGCGTCTATCCGAATGCCGGCCTGCCCAATCCCATGAGCGACACCGGCTTCGATGAGTCGCCCGAGGATACCTCCGGGCTGCTGGAGGAATTCGCGCGCGCCGGCCTGGTGAATATGGCTGGCGGCTGCTGCGGTACGACGCCGGACCACATCCGCGCCATCGCGCGCCGCGTGGTCGCCCTGACGCCGCGCGCGGTGCCGCAGGTGCCGGTCAAGACGCGCCTGTCGGGCCTGGAGCCGCTGAACATCGACGAAGACACGCTGTTCGTCAACGTCGGCGAGCGCACCAATGTCACCGGCAGCAAGATGTTCGCCCGCCTGATCCGCGAGGAAAAATACGACGAGGCGCTGGCCGTGGCGCGCCAGCAGGTGGAAAACGGCGCGCAGATCATCGACATCAACATGGACGAGGCCATGCTCGATTCGGTGGCCTGCATGACGCGCTTCCTGAACCTGATCGCGTCCGAACCCGATATCGCGCGCGTGCCGGTGATGATCGACAGCTCCAAGTGGGAAGTCATCGAAGCCGGCCTGAAGTGCGTGCAGGGCAAGCCGGTGGTCAACTCGATCTCCATGAAGGAGGGCATCGAGCCCTTCCTGCACCACGCGCGGCTGTGCCGGCGCTATGGCGCCGCCATGGTCGTCATGGCCTTCGACGAGCAGGGCCAGGCCGATACGCTGGAGCGGCGCAAGGAAATCTGCGGACGGGCCTATGACCTGCTGGTCAGGCAGGAGGGCTTCAATCCCGAAGACATCATCTTCGATCCCAATGTGTTCGCCGTCGCCACCGGGATAGAGGAACACAATCGCTACGCCCTCGACTTCATCGAAGGCGTGACCTGGATCCGCCAGAACCTGCCGCACGCGCGGCTGTCGGGCGGTATTTCGAACGTCAGTTTTTCCTTCCGCGGCAACGAGCCCATGCGGGAGGCCATCCATACGGTATTCCTGTACTACGCCATCCGCGAGGGCCTGACGATGGGCATCGTCAACGCCGGCCAGCTGGGCGTGTATGCCGATCTCGATCCCAAGCTGCGCGACCTCGTCGAGGACGTTATCCTCGACCGCGCCGAGCCGGTCGGCAAGACCGACGCGGACGACGAGCGCACGCCCACGGAACGGCTGGTGCAGTTCGCCGATACGGTCAAGGGCAGCGGCGCGCGCAAGGAAGAAGACCTGGCCTGGCGCGCGCAGCCGGTGGAAAAGCGCCTGGCGCATGCGCTGGTACATGGGATCACGACGTTCATCGTCGAGGACACGGAAGAGGTGCGCCAGCAGATCGCCGCGCGCGGCGGCCGGCCCATCGAGGTGATCGAAGGGCCGCTGATGGACGGCATGAACATCGTCGGCGACCTGTTCGGCGAAGGCAAGATGTTCCTGCCGCAGGTGGTGAAATCCGCGCGCGTGATGAAGCAGGCGGTGGCCCACCTGGTGCCTTTCATCGAGGAAGAAAAGCGCCAGATCGCCGCAGCGGGCGGCGATGTGCGCGCCAAGGGCAAGATGGTCATCGCCACGGTCAAGGGCGACGTGCACGACATCGGCAAGAACATTGTGTCGGTGGTCCTGCAGTGCAATAACTTCGAAGTCGTGAACATGGGCGTGATGGTGCCCTGCGCCCAGATCCTGGAAAAAGCCAAGGCGGAAAACGCCGACATCGTGGGGTTGTCCGGCCTGATCACGCCCAGCCTGGAGGAAATGGCCTACGTCGCCAGCGAGATGCAGCGCGACGACTATTTCCGCGAACGCAAGATCCCCTTGATGATCGGCGGCGCCACCACCAGCCGCGTGCATACCGCCGTGAAGATCGCGCCCCATTACGATGGGCCGGTCGTCTATACGCCGGACGCCAGCCGCGCGGTCGGGGTGGCGACCAATCTGGTCTCGGACCAGGCAGACGCCTTCGTCGCCGAGTTGAAGCAGGAATACGAGGACGTGCGCCGGCGCCATGCCAACCGCAAGGCCACGCCCCTGGTCCCGCTGGCCGAGGCGCGCGCCGCGCGGCCCGCCATCGATTGGTCCGGCTACGTACCGCCGCGGCCCAAGTACATCGGCCGCCGCACGTTCAAGCACTACGACCTGGCCGAGGTCGCCACTTATATCGACTGGACGCCGTTCTTCCAGACCTGGAGCCTGTTCGGCCAGTTTCCGGCCATCCTGGACGACAAGGTGGTCGGCGAGCAGGCCCGCAAGGTCTACGCCGACGCCCAGGCCATGCTCAAGCGCATCGTCGAAGGCCGCTGGCTGACCGCCAACGGCGTGGTCGCCTTTTATCCCGCCAATCGGGTCAACGACGAAGACATCGAGATCTATGCCGACGAGAGCCGCTCGCGCGTGCTGTTTACCTGGCGCAACCTGCGCCAGCAGGGCGCCAAGCGGGAAGGGGTCAGCAACAAGTGCCTGGCCGACTACATCGCGCCCAGGGATAGTGGCCTGGTGGACTACATCGGTGTGTTCGCCGTGACCGCCGGCCTGGGGATCGAGAAGAAGGAAGCGGAATTCGCCGCGGCCAACGACGACTATTCCAGCATCATGCTCAAGGCCCTGGCCGACCGCCTGGCCGAAGCATACACCGAGTGCCTGCACGCGCGCGTGCGGCGCGACCTGTGGGGCTACGCGGCCGGCGAGACGCTGGACAACGATGAATTGATCGCCGAAAAATACGTCGGCATCCGCCCCGCGCCCGGCTATCCCGCCTGCCCGGAACACGTCGTCAAGCGCGACATGTTCGACACCCTGGACGCGGCCGAGGTCGGTATCGATCTGACCGAGAGCTATGCCATGTTCCCGGCTTCCAGCGTCTGCGGTTTTTTCCTCAGCCACCCGGAATCGCAGTACTTCAATGTGGGGACCATAGGCGAGGACCAGTTGAAGGACTACATCGCCCGCAGCGGACGCGCGGAAGAGGACGTCAGGCGCACCCTGGGCCCCGTGCTGGGCTGACCGCCGCCGCTCAACTGCCGGCCTGGCCCCGCCGGGCCGGCGCGGCGGCCGGTGCCGGCCGCGCGCCGCCCTGGCGCGCCAGGAATATGCCGGCCAGGATCAGCGCCAGACCGACGGCGTGATAGGGTTGCGGGGCTACCCCCAGCATCACCACCGAGAGCAGCACCGTGAAGATGGGCGTCAGGTTCATGAAGAATATCGGCTGTTGCGGGCTCGTGCGCGCCACCGCGGTCTGCCAGCAGAAGAAGGCCACCAGCGAAGGGAAGATGCCGATATAGCCGACGATGGCGGCGGTTTTCCAGTCGATCGCCATGGGGGCATAGCCGCCCCAGGCATGCTCGGCCAGCATGAAAGGCAGGCTCCAGCCCAGCCCCGCCACGATCTGCGCGCAAAGCAGCACGTCCGTCGGCAAGCGCGACGGATGGCGTTTCAGCAGCCAGGTATAGAGGCTCCAGGCACACGTGCCGGCCAGCATGAACAGATCGCCCCGCACGAAATGAACGGCATCCAGGCCGTCCAGCCTGCCGCCCAGCATGACCCAGGCCACCCCCGCCACCGACAGGGCGGCGCCGCAGGCGCTGCGCGCGCCGATGGAGGCGCCAAAGAACAGGCGCCCCAGCAGCAGAATGAAGACAGGCGCGGAGGAACCGATCAGCGAGGTATTGATCGGATTGGACGTGGTCAGGGCCAGGTACTGCAGGGCGTTGTAGCAGGTAATGCCCCAGAAGCCCCCCACGGCAATGGACCGCCATTCCGCGCGCAGGGCTGCCCGGTGTCGCGCCATGCGGCGGATCGCGAAAGGCAACAGCACCGCCAGGGCCATGGTCCAGCGCAGCACGTTCAGCGTGATGGGCGGTATCAGGCCGGCGGCCATCTTTCCCACGATGGCATTGCTGCCCCACAGGAACGGCGGCAGCAGCAGCGCCAGGAACAGCCGGACGTTCATCGCGCGCTCACCGTGAATTGGCCAGCACCAGATCGGCGAAGGCCTTGCCCTTGCCGATGATGTGCTCGCGCATGGCCTGCGCGGCGGCTTCGCCGTCGCCGGCGCGGATGGCGGCCACGATCGCTTCGTGTTCGGCGCACGACACCCGCAGGCGGCCTGGTTGGTCAAAGACATTGCGGCGGAAATTGGTCAGTCGCAGCCGGGCATCGGCGATCTCGTCGCGCACGATGGCGTTGCCGCTGCCTGCGTAGATCAGCCGGTGCAGCGCGAGGTTGGCTTCTTCGTAGCGCGGGCGGTCATCGTTCGCGGCCAGCGCACCCGCCCGGGCGTGCAGGGCGCCCAGTTCTTCGCGCTGCGCCACGGTCATGCGTTGCGCCGCCAGGCGCGCGGCCACGCCTTCCAGCTCGCCCAGGTATTCCAGCAGGGCGATCAGCTCGGCCGGGCCGGGCTTGTAGACGAAGGTCCCCGCGCGCGGAACGATGGCCACCAGCTTGCGGGCGGCCAGCATCAGGAGCGCCTCGCGTACCGGCGTGCGCGATACCTCGAAGCGTGCCGCCAGCGCCTTTTCGTCCAGCGGCATGCCCGGCGGGAGGGCGCCCTCGGCGATATCGCGTTCGATCAGCGCGCGTATGCGCTCGGGGGTATTGACAGCCGCTGTCGGGTTTTGCTCCATGTTGATTATTTTAGACTCTGTGCTCATAATTACTGAAGGCATACAAATAATTATTACGAGGAGACACGATGCGACGTACTCGAATGGCCGCGCTCGCGGCCGCCGCCCTGCTTTCGATTTCCCTTGGTGCGCCCAGCCATGCCACCTATCCCGAACGTCCGATCCGCGTCGTCGTGCCGGTTCCGCCGGGAGGGATTATCGATCAGGTTGTCCGCATAATTACACCGCCGATGGCAGAAATGCTGAAGCAGTCCATCATCGTCGAGAACCGCGCGGGCGCCAGCGGCAATATCGCGGCCTCCTATGTTGCGCGCTCGGCGCCGGACGGCTACACCGTGCTGGCGGGTTATTCCATGTTCCATGTCGGCAATCCGGTGATGTTCCACAAGCTGGACTGGGATCCCGTCAAGGATTTCGCGCCGGTTGCCATGCTGGTCTCGTCTCCGCACGTGATCGCCGTCAATCCCAAGCTGCCCGTCCACACGCTGAAGGAACTGGTCGACTACGCCAGGGCGCACCCCGGCGAACTGAACTATGCGACGTCCGGCAACGGCTCCGTGCCGCATATCGGCATGGAATTGTTCAAGCAGAAGACCGGCGTGCAGATCACGCACGTGCCCTACAAAGGCGCCGGCCCGGCGGTTCAGGATGTTCTGAGCGGCAACGTGCAGATGACGGTAGCCACGCCGCCGTCGCTGGCCGGCTTCGTTACCACCGGTCGGCTGCGGCCGCTGGCCATCGCGGCCAAGTCGCGCATTCCGATGCTGCCCGATGTGCCCACGACGGCCGAAGCCGGTTTCCCCGGCTTCGAGCTGGAGGCCTGGGTGGCGCTGTTCGCCCCTGCCGGCACGCCCAAGGAAGCCGTGGCTGCCCTGAGCGACGCGGCGCGCAAGTCGCTGCAGACGTCCAAGGTCAAGGAGGCCCTGGCGGCCGCCGGCGTATCCGGCTGGTACCTGGACCCCGCGGGACTGGACCGGCGGGTACGCGAGGACATCGATTACTGGCAGCCGGTCATCCGCAAGGCCAACATCATCGTCGAATAGCGGGCGCGATGCCCGGGGAGTCTATGCATGAATATCGATACCAACGACGCCAACGTCGTACGGGCCTCCAGGCTGGATTGCGGCGCCTTGAGCGACGCACTGGATCGCCTGGGCATCGTGGGGCAGTGCTACAAGATCAAGCCTTGCGATCCGTCTTTTCGCCTGGCCGGACGCGCATACACGGTGCTGTACGAACCCACCACCATCGAAACCGGCAATGTGGGGGAATACATGGACGACGTCCCGCCGGGGCGGGTCATCGTCATCGATAACCGCGGCCGCGACGAGATGGGCACCTGGGGCAACATTCTGACCGAGCTGGCCCATCGCCGCGGCATGGCCGGGACGGTCATCGACGGCAATAACCGCGATGTCGCGCTGTGCCGTGAGCTGGGCTATCCGATCTTCAGCCATGACACGTGGATGCGCACCGGCAAGGGCCGTATCCAGCTGAAGGCGCTGGAAGTCCCGGTCATCGTCGGCGGCGTGGTGGTCAATCCGGGGGACATCCTGCGTGGCGACGCCGACGGCGTCGTGGTCCTGCCCAAGGTCAGGGAAGACGAACTTCTGGATGTGGCCGAGCACATTGCCAGCCAGGAGAAACAGCTGCGCGATGCCATCCGCGGCGGGATGCGCATGGACGACGCTCGCAAAAAGTACCGTTACCACGACCTGCAGAGCCCCGCGTATACCGGGGCGGTTCAACGATAGGGCCCCGCCCGGGGTGCGAACGGAGGCCGGGCGGCGCGGGGCGGTTACGTGGGGTTCGCTCCCGCGTGCCGCCCTGCGTACCGCGCCGGGAACAGGCGGGGCGTGTAAGATACCGGACCATACAGGTACAAGATTCCTGCTTATCCTGGTATGCCGCACGCTTCGTCCTTGAACGCCCTATCCGCCGAAGGTGCCACGCTGCGGCGTCGTACCCTGGGCGATTTCATCCGCACCGCGCGGGCGCGCATCACGCCGCAGATGGCGGGCTTGCCCGCCGGATTGCGCCGCCGCACGCCCGGCCTGCGCCGCGAAGAGGTCGCCCAGCTGTGCGGCATCAGCGTCACCTGGTACACCTGGATCGAGCAGGGAAGGGAGGTGTCCGTATCGCCCGCCGTCTGGGGCCGCATCGCCAGCGTCCTGCAATTGGCCCGCGCGGAGCGCACCTATCTTTTCGAGCTGGCCGAATGCGCGGATCCCCAGCATCCCCGCGACGAGCCGTCGGGCGTGTCGGGCATCCTCGATGCCAGCGTGGCAGCGATCGATGCGCCGGCCTATGTGCTGGATCGCGCCTGGAACGTGATGGCCTATAACGAACCGATGCGGGACCTGTTCGACAATTGGCCCGCCATCGACCCGGCTCCCAACCTGTTGCGCTATATCTTCCTGGATCCGGCCGCGCGCGGCCTGGTCGTCGACTGGGAACAGCGGGCACGCCGCGCCGTCGCCGAATTCCGCCATGATGCCGGACCGCATCTGGACGAACAGGACGTCCGCGAACTGCTGGATCCTCTGCTGCGGGACAGCCCCGCCTTCGAGCACTGGTGGACGCGCCATGCGGTCGTCGAGCGCGAAGGCGGGCTGCGCGAATTCCAGCATCCGCGGCAAGGACTGCTGCGCTTCCAGCAGGTGACGTTTCGCCTGGCCACGCATGCCGATCTTAAGCTGATCATGCTGCTGGCCGAACCGACCGGCGATGCGGCGGCGGCGCTTCCGCGGTGATGCGCGGCGGGGCGATGCCCCGGTTTTTGGATACGCCGATATCAGAGGTCGATGCCCAGAGCCATCAGCGCCTGGAAGATGTCGGCCATGCCGTCCAGCGGTTCTCCGGATAGCGGCGGATTCGGCAAAGCGAAGATGACTTCGCGCAGCTTGTCGACGCGCTGTGCCTGGCTGGGGCCGGCGAAACGGGCCCGTCCTCCTTCCAGCAGCAGCGTGCGTCCCAGCGGGCCGTGGCCGTAGCTGGCCGCCGCGAAAGAGGGCAGCACGCTATCGAAGTGTTTTGCCGGCGGTTCTTCCAGGCCCTCCACCCGGATGCTGAAGTGCGGCAGCTTCAGGCTGCTTTCGGCCAGCTCGCCGAGTACTTCCGCCGGGGATTCGCCCCGCAGGGTGCGATCGATCGCCGTCTTGAACAGCGCGATGTCGTCCCCGCGGTGGCCGGTCGCTGCCTTCAGGTAGCGATCCAGCAGCGCACCGGCCGCTTCTTTTTCCTCCGCGCTCGCGCTTCGCGCATATTGGGCTACCGCGGACAGTGTTTCCGCCACCCCCGGAACGGGCTTCCACCGTAGCGCCTGCCCCGCCGCGCAGAGGGTGGGCATTTGATGGCGTATCGCCGCAAGGGCAGGATGCTGCGGCGTGTCGCGCAGGTCCGGGACGCTGCTGCTGTAGGTACTGGCTGCTTCGTCCCGCTTGAAGCGGTAGATGATCGATGGGATCTCGCGTCGCCCGGCCGGCGGCGCGGAGCCTGACCGTTGCCGGCCCGTGACGAGCCGTGGCGTGCCTGCGGCGCTGTTCCTTTCCGTTTGGTCCAGGCTGTTCGGAAAGTAGGAGTGGGTGAACACAGAAATGCTTTGCATGGAGGAGCTCCGTGGAGGATGCGACATGGCATGGGAGTGCTACGTGCCACATCTCCGTCCGGAATTCCGCGCATGCACGCCGGCATCGCCGCGTGCCAGCTGCGTCAGTCCTCGTAGCGGGTCAGAACGCCGTCGCGCCACACATACAGCATCGCCGACAGCCCATAGGGTGAGCGCGCCATGATATGCGCCGCGATATTCCGTATGCGATTCTGCCCGTGGCGGTCTTTCGTCCCGCACACCAGCAGCTCCTCGCGCGCGGGAATCGCCAGTACAGGATCGCCTTCGATCTCTACACGGTCGCGCCAGTCATCGACCAGGAACGCCAGGCTGGCGTCGTAGTTGCCGTCCAGGCGCACGCCATAGCAGCCATCCTCGCCCTCGATGGTCAACTGCGGCAGCAGGCGGCGCAGGTTTTCCCGCGCCAGCGGCATCATGGCCTCGCGCGCCACTTCCAGGCCGGCCAGGTGGTCCGGCGAGACATAGCTCATGGCATCGGGACGGTCTTCCACATAGACCGTCATCAATTCGTCGACAAGCGGTTCGGCGACGAAGCGATCGCCGTCGCCGGCGCCCGCTGCCTGCAATTGCCGTGTGCTGGACGCCAGCCACATCCTGGTCTTGATCACCGGCAGGATGGCGGCGCGTCGCGTCGCCGCGTCCGGCTTGGCCGCCGCCGGCGCGGCGTCCAGATGCGCGGCCAGGATGGCCTCCAGATCGGCCGGCGCCTTGGTATAGGCGGTGTAGGCGTTACCCAGCGATTGCATGACCCGCTGCCCATCCGGCAGCGACCAGCGCACCTGCACGTCTTCGCCCGCGGTGTCCGCCTCGACGCTGACGCCTTCCTTGGGAAAGCGCGCGCGCGCGGCGTCGGCGTAGGCTTGCGCGAACTGGCCGGCATCGAGCATGCGCGACGTCCGCGGGGTCAAGAAGCGTTTCAATAGACTCATCGCATTTCCATCGGCGGCCGGCCCGGCCGCCGTACCTTCACAAACGTGGTCATCAGGTCTGATGGTAGATTTCGGCGCCCTTGCGCACGAACTCCACCGCTTTTTCCTGCATGCCCTTCTTCAGCGCTTCCTGTTCGGCCACGCCCTGGCTGGCGGCGTAGTCGCGCACGTCCTGCGTAATCTTCATGCTGCAGAAATGCGGGCCGCACATCGAGCAGAAATGGGCCACCTTCATGGAGTCCTTGGGCAGGGTCTCGTCATGGAAGTCCTTGGCCGTGTCGGGATCCAGCCCCAGGTTGAACTGGTCGTCCCAGCGGAACTCGAAGCGCGCCTTCGACAGGGCGTTGTCGCGGATCGCCGCGCCGGGATGGCCCTTGGCGAGGTCCGCGGCGTGGGCGGCGATCTTGTAGGTAATGATGCCGTCCTTGACGTCCTTCTTGTTGGGCAGGCCCAGGTGCTCCTTGGGCGTCACATAGCACAGCATGGCGGTGCCGTACCAGCCGATCAGCGCGGCGCCGATGCCGGAGGTGATGTGGTCGTAGCCGGGCGCGATGTCGGTCGTCAGCGGGCCCAGCGTGTAGAACGGGGCTTCATGACAGTGCTCCAGCTGCAGGTCCATGTTTTCCTTGATCATCTGCATGGGCACGTGGCCCGGGCCTTCGATCATGACCTGCACGTCATGCTTCCACGCCACCTGCGTCAGTTCGCCCAGCGTCTTCAGCTCGGCGAATTGCGCCTCGTCGTTGGCGTCGTATCCC
>NZ_JBMQQZ010000017.1:0-47509 GCF_057362025.1 Bordetella sp.
CATTGCTGGACATGCCACCGCCCGCCCGCCCCACCCTACGGGCGGTCGCGCTGGGGATCTGGCGCCGTATCTTTCCCGGCACTTCCCTGGAACGCGCGAAACGCCAGGTCGTCCAAGCCATCAAACGGCAAGCCGCCTCTGCCAGGCTGCTGACCAGATCGGAATGGCAAGCGGTCGAGAATGCCATGCGGGAACTCGCTCGCCTGCAGCGACCGCCCGCCCGGTATGCCGATGTCGTCCAAGCCTGCGTCGGCACGCTGACGCCGGGCGAATGCATCGCCCTGCACCACGTGGTCGAAAGCTATCCCTTCCTGAAGGTGGACGATCCCGAAGGCCGTCGCATCATGCCGGCCCCGCAAAAACAGCACCTCATGGCCCTGGATGCGGCACTGACCATGGAATCGGCGACGCGCCACGCCGTGCCCGTGGTGGCCCGTGCGGTAGAAGCGCTGCGAGGCGATCCCCGCTCGCCGCATTTCATGGACGCGCTTGAAGCCTTGTCGGACTGCCTGGACAAGCGCGCCGGCGACCTGCCGGAGGCCCGGGCCCTGTGCGAATCGGCGCTGCGACGTCTGGCCCTGCCATCCCGCGATGTCCACGCGGCGCTGGAACGGCTCGCAACACTGGCGGCGCAGAGGCGCTTGAAGGACGATATCAAGGCGGCGCAGATCAACCACCGCAAGGCCTCGAACCCGCGGATAGAAACGATCAGTCTGATGCCGGCACTACGTGCCCTGGGCGCGGCGCTCGAACACCGCGCCGCCTGACACCCTGCCACGGTGCCGCCTTTACCCGCGCGTGGCCGCTGAAAGACAAACGGCCTGCCGTGTTACCGGCAGGCCGCAAGCCCACGGGAGCGCTGCGAGCGGCATACCTATGCGGCGTTCGCCAGCGCCGGCTCTTGCGCCCGGACCTGGGCTTCGGCGTCGCGCAGCGCGGTGCGCAAGCCCTCTTCAACCACCGGGTGGTAGAACGGCATCTCGAGCATGCGGGCCACGGTCAGCTCCTGCTGCAGCGCCCAGGCCAGCAAATGGGCCAGGTGTTCGACGCTGGGACCCACCATCTCGGCACCCAGGAACCGCCCGGTGCCGCGTTCCGCGTACACGTGCAGCCGCCCCTTGTTCTTCAGCATGACGCGCGAACGCCCCTGGTTGCCGAAGTCCACCTCGCCGGTGACATAGTTCCCTTCGGGCAAGCGGTTGTAATGCGTGCCGACCACCGCGATCTGTGGATCCGAAAACACCACCGCCATGGGTGCGCGGCGCAAGCCCGCCCGGACCTCAGGAAAACTCGCGGCATTTTGTCCTGCGATACGTCCTTCGTCCGCTGCCTCGTGCAGCAGGGGCAGATCGCTGTTCGCATCGCCGGCGATGAAGATGGGCGACTTGCCCGCCTGCATCGTGTAGCGGTCGTATTCCGGGACACCCGCCGCATTCAACTTCAGGCTGGTGTTCTGCAGGGACAAATTGCCCACGTTGGGCCGGCGCCCGGTGGCGACGAGGACATAGTCGAAATGCTCGACACGCTCCGTATTGTCCAGCGCGACGTAGCGCACACGCGCCCGGTCGCCATCCCGCGCCGTTTCCAGTACGCGCGCATCGGGGTCCAGGTAGAACTCTTCCTGGAAAGCCTTCTTCGCGCTTTGCCGCACGACGGGATCGGTGATACCGCCCAGGCTGCCACTGACGCCGAAAACCCGGACACGCACACCCAGCCGCGCCAACGCCTGTCCCAGTTCCAGCCCGATGACACCGGGCCCGAAAACCGCGACGCTGCCCGGCAGGTCATCCCAATAGAAAACATCGTCGTTGACCACCAGCCTGTCGCCCAGCGCGTGGAAAGACGCGGGAACGGCCGGCGTCGAGCCGGTCGCGATCACCACGCTGCGCGCATGTACCTCGGTATGGTCATCGACGCGCAGCACCGTGTCCGTAACGAACCGCGCATAGCCCCGCAGCTTGTCCTCGGCAGGAATGTTTTCCACGCCTTCGAGGACAAAGCCCACGAAGCGGTCGCGTTCCCGCTTGACGCGGTCCATGACCTCGCGTCCATCGACACGCACCTTGCCGTCCACGTGCACGCCGAAGGGCGCGCCATGCGCGGCGGCATGTGCCGCCTCGGCGGCCGCGATCAACAGCTTGGAGGGCATGCAGCCGATCCGCGCGCAGGTGGTGCCGTATTGCCCGCCCTCTATGATCACGGCGCGCTTGCCCGCGGCCACCGCCGCGCGATAGGCGCCCAGGCCCGCAGTGCCGGCGCCGATAACGGCCACATCGGTGTGCAAGGTTTTCATGCGTAATCCTTATGATGCTCGGATGATGTTATTGCGAGTTCATGTCCGTCCGCAGCCGGAGGCTCAGGCGAAATGCGCCTTGAGTTCTTCCAGGCCGCCGATCAGCGCGCCATTGATGAAGACCTGCGGCGCGGTGGCCTTGCCCGACACGGCACCGATCACCCGGCCACGCACTTTGTTTTCGAGCGGGATGTCGATCGTCGCGTAACCCTTGCTATCCAACAGCGCCTTCGCTTCGATGCAGAACGGGCAGCCGGGCTTGGAAAACACCACGACCTGATCCGGCTTGCGGGCCTCCGGGGCAAGATAGTTCAGCATGGTGTCGGCGTCGGAAACTTCGAAAGGATCGCCGTCCTTTTCCGGTTCGATGAACATTTTCTCGACCACCCCGTCGCGCACCAGCATGGAATAGCGCCAGCTACGCTTGCCGAAGCCCAGGTTGCGCTTGTCGACCAGCATCCCCATGCCTTCGGTGAAGTCGCCATTACCGTCCGGCAGCAGTGTGATGTTCGACGATTCCTGGTCCTTCGCCCATTCGTTCATGACGAAGGTGTCGTTGACCGAAACGCACACGATGCTGTCGACACCGCTGGCGAAAAAGGCGGGCGCCAGTTCGTTGTAGCGCGGCAGGTGCGTGGACGAGCAGGTCGGCGTAAAGGCGCCGGGCAGCGAGAAGACGACGACAGTCTTGTTCTTGAAGACATCGTCGCTCGACACCTGCTTCCACGCATTGTCTTCGCGGACGGGGAAAGTGACGTTGGGAACACGTTGGCCTTCGCGGGCTTGCAGCATCGGTAAATCTCCGGATTCGGGTTGGGGCAAGGACGCCATGGATGAATAATAAATATCCTCTATCGAAACATCAAATATAATAATTCATATAAATCGATAGCTTGCTTCAATGACGCCCCGCCAGAGGGCTAGAACGGCGTGGGCGTGTAGCCCGCGCCGCGTATCGCGCGTTCCACAGTCGGTTTGTCTTCCGTGCCGGTTACCGTTACGCGGTGGTCGGACAGTTCCACCTTAACCGCTGCGCCAGGCAGGGCTTCGGTTACCGCCCGGGTAATTGCCTTGACACAGTGATCGCAGGACATGTCGGGGACTTGATATTGCAGGACCATCATGACTCCTTCAAGCAGATAGCGGCGACCTGCCGCCTTCACGCGGGGCCGAGACGCCCCAACGACGTTAACAGGCTACACCTTCCCATGATGGCAAGGTCAACCCCGCGCTGGCGCTGCCCGTGGCTTGACCTTACCATTATGGGAAGGATCAGACTGGGCAGCATTCTTTATCTGGAAACCGACATGAAACCCTCTCCCGAACCCGGCGCCGGCCTGGATCTGTCCATAGAAGGCATGACCTGCGCGTCCTGCGTCAAGCGTGTCGAAAATGCCTTGTCCGCGGTACCCGGCGTGCGCGCGGCCAGTGTCAACCTGGCCACGGAACGCGCGCACGTCGCTTTCCAATCCGCCGGCGACGTCACGACCGATGCCCTGGTCGCCGCGGTGGCCAAGGCGGGCTACGGCGCCAGGGCCCTGGTCCGCGACGAGGACGAAACGGCACGCCAGGCCCAGGCCCGCGAAGCGGAAGCCCGCCGGCTGGGCCGCCGGTTTGTCCTCGCCCTTCTGCTTACCCTGCCCGTCTTTCTCCTGGAGATGGGCGGGCATATCTTTCCCGGCCTGCATCACAGCCTGGATATGTACGTCGGTACGGCACGACTGTGGCTGCTGCAATGGGGCCTGACCACGCTGGTACTGGCCGGTCCCGGCCGCGATTTTTCCCTCAAGGGCGGCGCCGCCCTGGCGCGCGGCGGCCCCGACATGAACTCGCTGGTCGCGGTGGGCGCCGGCAGCGCCTGGCTGTATTCGACGGTTGCCACTTTCGCGCCCCAATGGCTGCCCGAGGATGCGCGCCACGTGTATTTCGAGGCTGCCGCGGTCATCGTCACGCTGATCCTTCTGGGACGCTTGCTGGAAGCCCGCGCCAAGGGTCGGACCGGGGCGGCAATCGCGCGGCTGGCATCGCTGCAACCGCGCCAGGCCAGGGTCCTGCGCGGACAGGACACGGTGGATGTACCCATAGAATCGGTGCGCGCAGGCGACGTGGTGCGGATACGCCCCGGCGAAAAAATCCCGGTCGACGGCAAGGTGCTGGACGGCACATCCTTCATCGATGAGTCCATGATCACCGGCGAACCCATACCCGTGGAAAAGCGCGCCGGCGACGCGGTCACCGGCGGCACCCTCAACACGCAGGGCACGCTGACCGTCCAGGTGACGCACACCGGCGCCGACACGGCGCTGGCGCGCATCGCCCGCATGGTGCAGGACGCCCAGGGCGCCAAGCTGCCCATCCAGAGCCTGGTGGACCGCATCACCTACCGTTTCGTGCCCGCCATCATGGCGGTGGCCGCCGTGACGTTCTTCGCCTGGCTGGCGTTCGGCCCGCATCCTGCCCTGCCGCAAGCGCTGGTGCATGCGGTCGCCGTGCTGATCGTCGCCTGCCCCTGCGCCATGGGACTGGCGACGCCCATGTCCATCATGGTGGGAACTGGCCGGGCCGCCGAGATGGGGGTGCTGTTCCGCCAGGGCGACGCGTTGCAAAGCCTGCGCGACGTCAAGACCGTCGCCTTCGACAAGACGGGCACGCTGACGCTGGGCAAGCCCGCAATGACCGATATCGCAGTGGCACCGGGATTCCGCCGCGAGGACGTGCTGGCGTGGACGGCATCGGTACAGGCCGCTTCGGAACACCCGATCGCCTCGGCAATCGTCGCCGCGGCCCGGACCGCCGGGCTGGCGACGTCGCCTGTCGGCGACTTCCTCGCCATCGCCGGCGCGGGCGTGCGCGGCGATGTGCGGGGACACCGCCTGCTTGTGGGCGGCGAACGGCTGATGCGTGAACACGGCATCGACGCCGGCACCCTGGCCGGCGCGGCGGACGATTGGGCGCGGGCCGGAAAAACCGCCATCTACGTGGCCGTCGACGGCACCGCCGCGGCCGTCATGGCCGTGGAAGACCCCATCCGCGAGACGTCGGCGGCGGCGATCGCCGCCCTGCGCGAGGCCGGCGTACGCACCGTGATGATTACCGGCGACAACCGCCACACTGCCCGGGCGGTCGCCACCGTGCTGGGAATCGACGACGTGCGCGCCGAAGTCCTGCCGGAAGGCAAGGTGGAAGCAGTGCGCGCGCTGCGCGAGCAAGCCGGCGGGCATGGCGGCGCGGCGGCGAAGTCCGGCGCAAAGGCGGACCGCCCCCTGCTGGCTTTCGTCGGCGACGGCATCAACGACGCTCCCGCGCTGGCGGCCGCCGATGTCGGGATTGCCATCGGGACGGGTACCGACGTCGCCATCGACGCCGCGTCCGTGGTGCTGATGGCGGGAGACCCGTCGGGCGTGCCGCGGGCCATGGCGATCAGCCGGGCGACGCTGGCCAACATCCGCCAGAATCTGTTCTGGGCCTTTATCTACAACGTTGCGCTGATCCCACTCGCCGCGGGGCTGCTGGCACTGTTCCATGGACCCTCGCTGTCGCCGGTTTTCGCGGCGGCGTCGATGGCCCTGTCCAGCCTTTTCGTCGTCGGCAATGCGCTGCGCCTGCGGGCCTTCGACGCCCGCGGCCAGGGAGCGCTCCCACGCGCTTCAGGCACACGCGCAGGCGATCGCGGCGCGGAGCTTCCATCCGGAGCGAGAACATCATGAATATCGGGCAAGCGGCGACGGCGTCCGGCATCACTGCCAAAATGATCCGCTACTACGAGAGCATCGGGCTGACACGCGCGCCGGAACGCACCGAAGCCGGCTATCGCATTTATGGCGACCGTGACGTGCATACGCTGCGGTTCATCAGGCGCGCACGCGACCTGGGATTTTCCGTCGAGCAGATGCGCGACCTGCTGGCCTTATGGCGCGACCGCAGCCGGGCCAGCGGCGATGTGAAACGGATCGCCATGGAACACGTGGCGGCGCTCGAGCGCAAGGCGTGCGAGCTGCAGCAGATGGCCGACACGTTGCATCACCTGGCGGACCATTGCCATGGCGATAGCCGCCCGGATTGTCCCATCATGGACGAACTGGCTGCCGGCTGAACCGGCCGGCGCTCAGGCCGGCAGCCCTGTCCAATCGGACACGAACTGGCGAAAATCCGGGCGATTGGCCGGCGGTACGGCGCAGGCCGGCGTGCCGATCGCCAGGAATCCCAGGAAGCGGTAGTCCAGGGAATCGAAGCCCAGGGCTTCCTGCACCGGCTCCAGGTAGGTTCCCAGGCCGGTGCTCCAGAATGCACCGTATCCCAGCATATGCGCGGCATTCAGGATGTTCATCACCGACGCGCCGGTGGCCAGCAGTTGCTCCTGCTCCGGGATCTTGACGTTGTCGTGGTCGACCTTCTGGGCCAGCGCGATTATCAAGGGCACGCCGGCCAGCCATTCGCGCACGGACTTTTCCTTTTCGGGCGTCATGCGCTTGTCGCCGCTGCGCTTGACGGCGTCCAGCGCCATATCCGCCAGCCTGCCGATGGCCTCGCCACGGATCAGCTTGAAGCGCCAGGGGCGCAAGGCGCCGTGGTCCGGCGCCGACATGGCGGCTTGCAGCATCTGGTCCAGCTCTTCGGGGCGCGGCGCCGGCGCGCGCAGGAACTTCATCGAACGTCGGGTATGCAGGGCGTGTATGGGTGCGGAAGTCATAGGGTGTCGATAGGGATTACGGTACGGAGGCAGCCCGGTCCGCGCGCGGCGCGGCGGGCGATAGAGATCAACCCAGATGGGTATGGCGTTCGGGGCGCTCCTCGACCTGCATTTCCGCGAGGCCGTGGAGGATTCCACAGTCCTCCGCGTGGGGCTGCGCCGACAGGCAGCGCTGGCGCAGCACCGACAATTGCCGCTTCAACTGCGTCAGCTCGGCGATACGTTCGTCGACGTGCCGGATGTGGTCTTCGAAAATTTCATTGATGGGGCCGCAGTCCGCCGCCTGGCTGTCGGCCAGCCTGAGGATCGCGCGGATCTCCTCCTGGGTCATATCCAGTGCGCGGCAGTTGCGGATCAGGCGCAGACGCTCGACATGCAGCGGACCATAGCTGCGGTAGTTATTCGCACCCCGTTCCGGAGCGGGCAGCAGGCCTTCCTTCTCGTAGTAGCGGACCGTCTCCACGGTGGTGCCGGCCGTCTTGGCCAGTTCTCCGATCTTCATGGAGCGCCTCCTGTTCGTTGACTTGACCCTATAGTAACCCCAGGGTGTCCAATTACCGTTATGGACAAGAAAACGATTCCCATCCTGGTGCGGACCTCCCAGCCGGCGGACGATTGCTGCCATGGGCATGAGCATGGACATGCCCACGGCCACCCGCACGACCATGGCCAAGACCATGGCCACGATCATGGCCACGATCATGGTCACGATCTGGCCCACGGCGACGCCGGGTCGTCCTGCCAGGACGATGCGGTGCATCGCCACACTGCGGGGTGCTGCCACGGCGATCACCCCGCCGATGGCTCGGCGCCGCCGGCGATGGAAATCCAGGCCGGCATGACGCTGACCCGGATACGCATCGGGCAAATGGACTGCCCGACCGAAGAGGCCTTGCTGCGCAAGAAACTCGGCGGGATGGCGGGCGTAGCCGATATGCACTTCGACCTGATGCGCCGAATCCTTTCCGTGGCGCATGAACCGGCCGCACGGGAGCAGGTGCTGGCCGGCATCCGCGCGGTCGGCATGACCCCCGAAGTACTGGCCGACCAGGCCCCCGCGGCGCCGCCGCCCGCCGAGCGGCCACGCTGGAAGCTGCTGGCCGCGGCCGGTGTCCTCGCGGCGCTGGCCGAGGCGGCGCATTTCACGGGCATGCCGGGCGTCGTCAGCGCCGTCCTGGCCGTAGCGTCCGTGCTGGCCTGCGGGCTCAACACGTATCGCAAGGGCTGGATCGCCGTGCGCAACGGCAATTTGAACATCAATGCCCTGATGAGCATCGCGGTCACCGGCGCGGCCGTCATCGGGCAATGGCCCGAGGCCGCCATGGTGATGTTCCTGTTCAATGTTGCCGAACAGATCGAAGCCCGTTCGCTGGATCGCGCGCGGCACGCGGTGCGCGGCCTGCTCGATCTGGCGCCCCCCACCGCCACCCGGCGGGAAAACGGCGCCTGGCGCGAGGTGCCGGCGGCCGAACTGGCGGTCGGCGATATCGTGCGCGTGCGGCCCGGCGAGCGTATCGGCGCCGATGGCGTCGTCGTGGCCGGACGGTCGGCCGTCGACCAGTCGGCCATCACCGGCGAAAGCCTGCCCGCGGACAAGACGGCCGGCGATCCCGTCTACGCGGCGACCGTCAACGCGGAAGGTTCGTTCGAATACCGCGTCACCGCGGCGGCGCAGGACACCACGCTGGCCCGCATCATCCACTCGGTCGAACAGGCGGCCGCCTCGCGCGCGCCCATGCAGCGCTTCATCGATCGCTTTTCCCGCATCTACACGCCCGCCGTGGTGGTGCTCGCCGTCCTGGCCGCCTGCGTGCCTCCGCTGCTGTGGGCGCAGCCCTGGGCCGAAGCGGTGTATCGCGCCCTGGCGCTGCTGATCATCGCCTGCCCTTGCGCGCTGGTGATCTCGACCCCGGTCAGCGTCGTCAGCGGCCTGACCGCTGCGTCGCGCCGCGGCATCCTGATCAAGGGCGGCGTTTACCTGGAGAACGGCCGTAAATTGCGCTGGCTGGCCTTCGACAAAACCGGCACGCTGACGCACGGCAAGCCGGCATTGACCGATCTGGTCGCGATCCCGCCCGCCGGCGTCCCCCTTGCCGGCGGCGCGCCGCGGTCCGCCCCGGACAAGGCATTGCCCGCCATCGCAGGCGAATCGCCTGCATCGCCCGAGACCGCGCGTCTGGCCGCCAGCCTGGCCGCCCGCTCGGATCATCCGGTTTCGCGGGCCATCGCGCGCGGTCATGGCGACGGACCGCTGCACGAGGTCGAGGATTTCGCCGCCCTGCCCGGCCGCGGCATACGCGGCCGCATCGGTGGCACCCGCTATCACCTTGGCAATCGCCGATTGATGAACGAACAGGGTTGGGAAACGCCGGTCTTGACGCAGGCGCTGGATGCCCTGGAAGCGCAGGGCAAGACCGCCGTCGCGCTGTGCAGCGACGATGGCGCGATCGCCGTAGCCGCGGTGGCCGATACCGTGCGTCCCGAAAGCCGCGCGGCCATCGGCATGCTGCATCGCCTGGGCGTGCGTACGCTGATGCTGAGCGGCGACAACACGGCCGCGGTGCGCGCCGTGGCCGGCCAGTTGAACATCGCCGACGCGCGTGGCGATCAGCTGCCCGAGGACAAGCTGGCCGCACTGGAATCGCGCATGCGCGACGGTCTGGTCGGCATGGCGGGCGACGGCATCAACGATGCGCCGGCGCTGGCGCGCGCGGACATCGGTTTCGCCATGGGCGCGGCCGGTACCGGCACAGCGATCGAGACCGCGGACGTGGCCCTGATGGACGACGACCCGCGCAAGGTCGCCGAATTCGTCGCCCTGTCCCGTGCCACGCATCGGGTACTGGTGCAGAACATTGTGCTCGCCCTGGGTATCAAGGCGGTGTTTCTGGTGCTGGCCCTGAGCGGCCTGGCGACCTTGTGGATGGCCGTCTTCGCCGATGTGGGAACCAGCCTGCTGGTGGTGGCCAACGGCCTGCGCCTGTTAAAGGCAGGAAAAGCGCCGCCGGCCGTGCGGGACGCGATGAGCGGCACCGCAGGCCATGCCTCGTCGCGGACGAATGAGAGCGAGTCGTTACTAACGCGCTCTCCATCGCAATAACCCACGCCGCGCCCGGGAACAGTAGCGCGGCACTTTCCCGGACACGATGACACTCTTCTCGCCTATGGGCGCGGCCATGTACCGCGGGCCCCAAGACACAGCGTTCTTTCCCATCCCCACCCCCGCGCGGCCGCCCGTTTACACCGATGCCGCTCTAGCGTTTGCCACACACGGGGCTAAGCAACCTGGCGCCGTCCGCGACGAGGCGCGTCACCGGCGCGGCGCCATGCCGGAGACCCTCGCGGCGGCGGCCGGCGCCGCGATAGAGCCGCCCCGTCCCGCCGGCGATCCCGCGACAGCTCCCCTGCCATCGGACCACTGCCTGGAGCCCGCGCTGCCGGCCAGGCCCGGCCGGGACTCCCTGCTGGGTGCCCGCATCGCCGGGGCACGCGCCATCCTGCAGGACGAGGCGGGAGACGACGACGATGTGCTGCTGGTCGCGGCCAACGATGTCCACCAGAAAGCGGTGGCGAACCCCGGGAACGCCGACGCGCAGGCGGCCTCGCTATTGCTGTGGCGCGCCGAGGCCGACGCCTGGGCCGCGGCCAACGGCGCCCCATCGTCGCTGGACGAAGAGACCCGGTTGCAGGCCTACCTGGATATGTGGTCGATGGCCTTGGACCCGCCGGAGCCGCCTGTCTTTCACACACGGCGCGATGTCGCACGGACTTATGTACTGGAGCGCGCCCGCACCGGCCAGTCCATCGCCATCGCGACGCAGCCGGCACAGGGGCCCGTCCCGCTCGACAGGCTGATCGATCGTTTCCTGGAAACCCCGGAGGTTCGCACCCGCTATTACCGGCAGTTCGCGGACTATGTGGATACCCACCTGGATCATTTCAGCAAGCTGGGCGCCATCGGCGACGCGCTCGCCGCGGGCATCCCAAGGCTGCGGCTGGAAGAGCGGCCCGCCCGCATGTGGCATATTGCAAGCCTGACCGCGTATCCGGCGGGCGCGCATCTACTGCCTTCCGGCTGGGTACTTACCGCGCTGGGCCGGTCCTTGGGGGAATCCTACATTGCGGAAATGCCGGACGGCGAATTCCTGCATATCGATGCCGCGGGCAGGACGGCAAAGCTGCCGCCCGACATGGTGGACCGCGCCGGACGGCTGAACGTGACGGCATTGCTGCAAAGCCTGGGCCTGCGAGCGCCGCAGCCTGCAGGCCGCGGGGAATCGTCCGGGAAGGAATATACCGTCTCCTATAGGTCGTGCGACCCGGTCCTCCTGCGCGGCCATATCGTGGCCCAGCGGCGCAAGGCCGTCCTCGCCGCGATCGCGCAATGGAAGGCGGACAACTATCTTCCTTCCCGCACCGAAAGCGTGCTGCGCGTGCTGATTCCCTTCTATGGGCTGCATCACAACCTGAAGTGGGATCCGGGCTACCGGTTGCAGGCCGGCGACGTCGCCTGGGACGCTGCCGCGCTGGCGATCACGGTGGCGGGCATCGCCCTGACAGCCGGCGGCGGCAGCGCCGGCGTCGTCGCGGCCCAGGCTTCGATGCGCACCGTGGCCTCCCAGGGCGTCAAGGCCATGATCAAGGTGGGCATGCAGTCCATCATGCGGCAGTTCCACGTCAGGGTGCTGATGCTGGGTGGCGCGCGCGAACTGGCCGATTTCGTCCTGCCCGTGTTCTCTGCGGCGCGGCTGCTGAAAAGCGCGGCGCGCGTCACGCCGCTGGCGGCGCAGGCCTTGAAAACCGCCACGCAGAACGCCGGCATCGCACTGCGCGCGGCCGACGCCAGGCTATTGATGAACGGCATCTACGAGGTGTTGGCGCGCACCGCCCCGGCGCGGCGGAACTTCACCGCGAACACGATCCGCCATACCCTGGAAGCGGCGTCCCGGCGGCCGGTCCCCATGCGCATCTATCGCAGCGAAAGCGGCGGATTGCAGCGCGGCGCGCTGCAATCCGCGATCGGCCCGGACGCGTCGATAGACGATATCCTGGTCGCGATCATCCGCCACACGGCCTGCAGCGGCAGTGAAACGGACCCGGTCATGTCCTTGACCGTCAACCGCGTCGTCCCGGCGCAATCCGCGCCAGACAGCCCCGACCCCTGCATCTACACGATCGATACGTCCACCGCGCCCCGCCAATTCCGCAACATCGAGGACATTCTGCTGAACGAGGGCCCGCGCCTCGTCCAGGCGGGCAAGATACACGGCGCCATGCTCGAGCGCGCCGTCATGCGCGCGCTGGAGCGGCAGGAAGAAAGGATTTTCTATATCGGCACCCGCATCCCGGATACCATGGTCGTCGGCCGCGAGCATCCGGCGCCAGACGAGACGCGGGACACGGCTACAGGTGGATGACGGGTTCGGCCGCGGCCAGGGCACGGCCCAGCGGCGCGGCCCCCTCCCCCTCGAAAAGCCCGTTCGCCAGTTCGAGTATCCACCCGGCCGACTCGCTGCCCACCGACGTCCGCGCCAGCGAAAGATACTTGCGCTCGATCTCCGCATGCGGCATCGGATTCTCCGGCATGCCCAGGGAATAATCCACGCGGCGCGTGTAACTGCGGCCACCGCGCACGACCACGGTAACGCGCCCGCCGTAGACTTCCGGATACGCGCGATCGATCTCCGGATCGATCTCGATATCGACGCGCCGCGACAACGCGACGACGCGCGGCTCGACGATGCGTTCGGGCGTGAACTGCTCCAGGTATGCCTGGCCATCCATCAGCGCCACGGCGATGTTGTAGCGCAGGCTCATCTGCGCGTTCAGCACCGAATCGGCGAGATAGTCGAAACCCGTCTGGGTATTCACGACCGAGGCAATTCCGGCCACGACCCGTTCGATGTCGTCGCTGGCGATGCGATGCTCCCGGACCAGCGCCAGCGCCGCGTCCACGCAGGCGTGGTTGCTGCCGCAGCAGGCATGCGGCTTGAAGCAGGTCGCATCGGTATGCCACGTCGCCCCCAGTTCCCGCACGATCATGCCGGGTCGCGGATCGTCCGACATGCCGAACAGGAAGCTGCCGTCCCCGGCCTCGAGGATGAAACGCGGCCCGGCGAACCCACGCGCGGCCAGCAGCGCCGCCGTCACCCCGGCTTCGGCGGAATGTCCCGGATGCATGCGCTTGCTCATGCCGCCGTCGGCCGTGAAGGCCCATAGGCCGGCCGACTGCGTGCCCGCCAGCCCCAGCGCGCTCGCCGTGGTGGCCGCATCCAGCCCCAGGATGACACTGGCCGCCGCGGCAGCGGCGAAAGTTCCCGTCGTTCCGGTAAGATGCCAGCCGCGCATGCGAGCGCGACTGGGGTTGGCGGCCTGGCTGACGCGGTTCATGGTCTCGTAGCCGGCCGCCATCGCCGTCATCAGGACGGCGCCGTCCACCTGCTCGCGCTCGCCCAGCGCCAGCACCACGGGCAGCACGACGGCACCCGGATGGATCTTCGCGCGACTGTGATCGTCGAAATCGAACCCGTGGATGGCGGTACCGGCCGCCAGCACGCTATTTCCCACGCCGACGCGCGCCTGCCCTCCCCATAGCGCGGCTTCGGCGGGCCCCTGGCGGTCCCGCGCATACTCGCGCATGATGCGGCCCCAGGGCGTGGCCAGACCGTACAGGCCGCAGCCCAGGCCATCCACTACGGCCTTGCGCAGGACCTCGCGTGTCGCCCGAGGAACCGCCGCCGGTTTCAGCCCGGCGATGAACTCGGCCAGCGCCATCGTGATCCCGCGATGCTCGCGCGACAACGCTTTCCATGATTGCAGGTCGTCCATGAAGTCCTCCGTCGCGATGTTCGCGTTTGCGTGACCCGGCCACGGACGCCGCGGCGGGGGGGGTACGCGGGGATGCCCTAATCGGCCTTCGCGCCGGACGCGCGCGCCACCTCGCCCCAGCGCACCAGTTCGGTCTTCATGAACTCGCCGAAGGCTGCGGGCGAAGGTTGGGTGAAGGGCTCGATGCCGAGTTTGGCCAGGCTGGCCTTTACATCGGGCGCCTGCACCGTCTGCACCAGCGCCCTGTACAGCTTGTCGACCACCGGCTTGGGCGTCTTCGCGGGCGCCATGACTGCGAACCAGTTGAACGCCAGCACGGTGGGCAGGCCGCCCTCGGCCGAGGTGGGCACGTCTTTCATGACGTCGGCACGATGGGTATTGGTCACGGCGATGGCGCGCAGCTTGCCCTCGTTCACCATCGTATAGAGCGCAGGCAGGTCGACGATGATGCCGTCCACGTGGCCGCCCACCGCATCCGTGATGGCGGGGCCCGCCCCCTTGTAGGGCACGTGGACGATGCGGCCCTTCGAGGCGATCTTGAGCAACTCGATCGCCAGGTGCGGCAGGCCGCCGTTGCCCGAGGACGAGAACGTCACGTCGCGCGTCTTGGACAGCGCGACCAGTTCGGGAAGCGTTTTCGCCGGCACCTTGGGATTGACCGCGATCAGTTCCGGCGTCTGCGCCACCGTGGTGATGCCTATCAGGTCCTTGAGCGGATCGAAGGGCATATTGCTGTACGTATGCGGGCTGATCGCCAGCGGACTGGCACTGCCCAGCGTAATGGTATAGCCGTCAGGGGCCGACCGCGCCACGTAGTCGGTGCCAATGATGGCATTGGCGCCGGGCCGGTTTTCGACGACCACGCTGGCGCCGATGAATTCGCTGAACTTGGGCGCGAGTATCCGCGCCACGATGTCGTTGGATCCGCCGGGCGGAAAGCCCACGACCAGATGGATGGGCCGCGAGGGGTAATCATCCTGCGCCGCGGCCGCGGCCGGAAGAATGGCGGCCACGGCCGCGACACCGGCCACGATGGCCAGAGGCTTGGACAAATTCAGCATGTGAGTCTCCTTGGGATGCGCTTCGCTTGTTCCGGCGTCACCGGCCTGGCAGGGCCGGTGACGCGCGGGCGTTCTTGTTGTCTTCGTACGTTTCGTACGCCGTGCGCGATCAGCGCGCCGGGGCGAGCAGGCGCATCAGCTCGCCCACGTCGCCGCAGGCCTCGATGTCGGCGACCCACTCGGCCACCTGGGCGGCGCGGGCCGCGCCCAGCACGGGCGTGGCCAAGCTGTCGAACTTGGCGCGCAATTCGTCGTCGGACATCGGATTCTGAATCGATCCCTTCGGGTAATCCACCTGGGAACGCCAGCTGGCACCGTCATCCATCTCCAGGGTCATCAGGCACGACACGCCGCGCGGCAGGCTTTCGTCGACCGTAATCTCGACCCTCTCCGCAAGCTTCTTCAAGATGGGTTCCTGCAGCCGGGCGTTGTTGTACTGCGGGAACAGCGCCTGGCCATCGGTCAACGCCACCGCCACCGAATACGGCAAGCTGACCTGCGCCTCGTGGTACGTCATGGGATGCGCGTTCTGGTGATACAGCGCCCAGTCTGGATGCCGGGCCATGCGGATGCGCCGGATGCGACCTGGCTCCGGCGCGTGCTTGCGGCGGATATCCAGCGCGCAGTCGATCGCGTTGTGAATAGGCCGCGCGCAGGAGTACGGCTTGAATTCGATGTCCAGCAAATAGGGCTTATCCAGGTCCTTCACAAGCTGGCCAGGATCGTTGCTGTCGGTAAAGGCATTCAGGAACCCGCGCTCCCCTTCGAAGATGGTGGCGGCGCCCGTGAATCCCAGCTGGGCCATCAGCGCGGCCGTCACGCCGCTGCGCGAGGCCGGGCCGGGATTGAAGCGCTTCTGCATGGACGGACCGTACATCTCCATCAGGCCGCCCGCCTGCGCGCCGGCCAGCCCGAGCGCCGATACGGTTTGCTCCGCCGGCAATCCCAGCAGTCGCGCCGAGGCGATCGTCGCGCCGAAGATGCCGCAGGTGGGCGTGGTGTGATAGCCGCGATTGCGCAGCGAATTGTTGGCCGCCTTGCTGACGCGCTCCATCATCTCGCAGCCGGCCGCAAGGGCCGCGAGCAGCGCCTTGCCGTCCGCCTTCTGCCGCTCGGCGGTGGCCAGCGCGGCAGAATACACCGGCGGGCTGAAATGAAAAAGTGCCAGCACGTCGATATCGTCGAGCTCGACGCTGTGCGACGAAATGGCATTGGCCAGGGCGGCCTGCATCGCCGGCACCCGTGTGCCCTCGCCGATCAGGGTGGCCTCGGCATGGCCGCCGCTGGACTGCGCGAAGCGGCGCGCGACCTCGCCGCTGCCGGTCTGGCTGCCCGCTACGGCCACTCCCAGATAGTCCAGCAGCAGCCGTTTCATCGCCTTGCGGTTGGCTTCTGGCAGCGGTTTTTCACCGAAGGCGGCGAAATGATCGGCGAGTTGTTCGGAAAGCGTCTTGGGCATGATGTTCCTGTCGAGACGTTGATGATTGGGTCTGTGTTGAAGATCGGTATCCGTATCGCGCGACGCGCGGTCATTCCGCCGCACGGCCTGGCATGGACAGCAGGCCGATCAGCGGGCGCGCATCCTCCAACGCTTCCAGCGTGTCGCACAGGCGCACCACCTCGTCGATATCGGCGGGCGCCAGGCAGGACTCCACCACGTTGCGGAACTTGTATTCCACGTCGGCCGGCTGCAGGGGGTTTTCCGGGCTGCCGCGCCGATTGAGGATACGCAGGGTAAAACTGCGGCCATCGCGCGTGTGCGCGGTGACGGTAGCGGCATGGCGGAAGGCCGGACCCATCGCGTTGATCTCGGGGTCCGAGTGGGCATGGACGCGGCGGATGAAATCCAGCAGGCGAGGATCGCCCAGCCGGTCCTGCCGGTACTGACTGACGAAGGCCACGCCGTCATGGGCGATGACCGCCAGCCCGTAGTACAGGTTCATCTGCGCCGCCGTCACGCCCTGCGCCTTGTAGTCCCAGGCGCAATGCACGAAGGTCATCTCGCTGACGCCCACGTCCAGCGATTCGATATCGTCCGGCCCCAGCCGGTTTTCCCGCATGATTTGCGCCAGCGCGTCCAGAGCGGAATGGATGCTCGTCACGCTGGCATGCGGCTTGTATCCCACCTTGGCGGTCTCCCATATTGTCCCCAGACCGTCGGTCAGCCGCGCGGCGTTGGGCGAATCCGAATACGCCACCAGGTAGCCGCCATAACTGGCTTCCAGCACATCGCCGATACCGGTGAAGTCGCGCGCCGCCAACTGCGCTGAATACACGCCACTCTGTGCCGCGCGTCCGGCGTGCAGGCGCTTGACCATAGCGCCTTCCTGCGCGGCCATCAGGCCGCCCGCCTGCGAGCCGGCGATGCCCAGCGCATGCCGCATGTGGCCGGCGTCCAGGGACAGACTCCTTCCGGCGCAGGCCGCGCCGACGAACACGCCCGACGAACCCTGCGGATGGAAGCCCCGGAAGAACAGCCCCATGGTGGCCGCATTACCCACCCGTATGCCGATTTCGTAGCCCGTGGCCATCGCGGCGATAACGTCGCGGCCACTCCAGCCACCGTCGCGTTCCGCGTACGCCAGCGCGATCGGCAGGGCAATGGAGCCCGGATGCAAGATGGATTCCTTGTGGATGTCGTCCAGCTCGAAGGCATGGCCCGCCGTGGCATTGACCAGCACGGCATTGGCGACCGAGGAGCGGCGGCCCGTTCCCATGATGGCGGCGACGGGCGCCGCGCCCTCTTCCTCCACCATATCGGCCACTTTGCGGGTCCACGGCAGCGTGGCGCCGTACAGGCAGCAGGCGATGCTATCCAGCGCGCTTGTCTTGATGCGCTGGATGACGTCCGGCGGCAAGTCTTCAAAGCGTATCGACGCCGCGAAGTCCGCCAGGTCGCGGGTTGCGTTCTCCAGCAACGGGGGCTTGGAACTGCTCATGGGAGAATCTCCTGTTTGCTACTCGATATGCGTACCGGAGGCCGCGATGGCCTTGGCCCAGCTGGCTGCCTGCCGGTCCAGGAAGGTCTGCGTCGCCTGCGGACCTTCGTTGATCACGCTGACGCCGGCATTGCGCAGCTTCAGCTGCAGATCGGGAGACTTGAGGGCCTGGTCGAGCTTCGCCGCCAATGTCCTGACGACCGCGTCCGGCAGCTTGGTCGGACCGAGCAGCATGTACCAAGTGGTCACCGAATAACCCGTGACACCCTCTTCCGCCAGCGTCGGAATGTCCGGTGCGATCGGCGAACGCGTGCCGCCGGTCTGCCCGAGCGCGCGCAACCGGTTGTCGCGGATATACGGCATGCTTTCGGAGATTGGCAGCATGGTCACATCCACGCGCTTGCCCAGCATGTCCGCCATCGCCGCGCCGCCGCCCTTGTAGGGAACGTGCAGGTATTGCAGTCCCGCCATCGATTTCAGCACTTCCATCGCCAAGTGCGAGGAGCTGCCGTTGCCCGAGCTGGCGAAACGAATCGCATCGGGCTTCTGGCGGCCGGCCGCCATCAGATCCTTGATGTTGTGGATAGGAAGATCCGGACGCACCATCAGCATCAGCGGCGCCTCGCCCACCAGCGCGATGGGCTTGAAATCGCTTAGCTTGTATTCCACCTTGCGGTACAGGCTGGGATTGATGGCGATGCCGGGCGTGCTGAACAGCAGCGTGTAGCCATCGGGCGGCGCCGACGCCGTCGCATCGAAGGCCAGGTTGCCGCCGGCGCCCGGCCGATTCTCCACCACGAAGTTGAACCCAGACATTTCGCCGACCTTCTGCGTCACGAGGCGGGCGACGATATCGGCGCTGCCCCCCGCCGGAAATGCAACCAGCGTGCGGATGGGGCGCGAAGGCCAGTTATCGGCCTGGGCGGCCTGGGCCAATGCACAGGTCAACAGCGCGCCGGCCAGCAGCGATCTTGTCGGTTTCATTGTCGTCTCCTTCCTCGGTTATGGAACGGATGGCGTGCGCGCGCCATCCCCTATTCGGACGGCGCGACGTCCAGCCGCACCGCGATATCGCGCAATTCGTCGGATACCGGGGGATAGCGCCGCATCACCAGGGGATCGTGTCCGGGCACGATGTGCGCCATGGTGTCGGCCAGACATTCCAGCGTGTCGTAGCCTTCGATGGCCTGCCCGACGTGGAACACCGTGGTGAATACCCGGCGCTTTTCGAGGTGCTCATAGAAATGGCTGGTATCGGAGGCCAGCACCACCCACCCGCGCCGCGTATGCACGCGCACACACTGCAGGCCATGCGTGTGGCCGCCGATGTGATGAACGCTCAGGCCCGGTGCGAGTTCGCTGTCGCCGGCATGGAACACCACCCTGTCCTTGTAGACCAGGCGCACCATCCCGGTGACCTCGTCCACCTCGTACCCATGGTTGAACTGGCGATGGCGCATATGGCGACCGGTGGCGTAGGCCATCTCCGCATCCTGCAAATGAAAGCGCGCGGAGGCGAACGTGTCGAAGGTGCCGACGTGGTCGTAGTGCAGGTGAGTAATGATGACGTCGCACACCTGCGCCGCGTCGACGCCCAGCAGCGCCAGGCCTTCACCCGGCGTGCGCAACAGCGTGCGCCCGCGTTTGCGCGCGATCTCCGGCCCGAAGCCGGTATCGACCACGAATTCGCGGCCGTCGCCCCGCACCAGCCAGACGTAATAGTCCATGGGCATCGGGGCATCGTGCGGATCGCCGCCGACAAAATGATTCTGGCGCCGTCCCTCGCGCGTGGCGTAGCGGATGGCATAGACCTCGTATTGCGGCAGGACCGCGGAGGAAGCGGGAAGGATCGTGGTCATGGGTGCGTGGCGGTGAACGTGGAAGAAACCGGTACGGCCGGGGTCGAGAGCAGCGCGTCCAGGGCGACGGGCACCGGCACGGTGTGCCGGGAAGATCCACGCGCCATTCCACCGGCCGGCGGGACATCGGTCCGCGGTGCGCCCGGCGGCCTGTCGGCGTCCAGATCCAATACGGCATCGCGGATGCGCGCGTGCTCCGCGCCGTAGATCGGAGCGGCCATGAGGTCGAATTTGCGGACGATGTCGTTGCGCGACAGCGGGTTCTCCGGTTCGCCCCGGGCATGGTCCAGCGCATGGCGCAACACGCGGCCATCCCGCAGCGTCACCGTCACAAGCGCCGGGCGGCGGTCGGGATAGCCAGCATCCAGCTCGGGGGCGGCGACGACGGACGTGCGCGACATCAGCGCGCGCACGCCTTCATCGTCCAGCATGGCTCGCGTATAGCGAGCGGGCGTGGCATCGCCCGCCACCAGCATCGCGGCGATTGAAAACGCGATGGAGAACTGCGCCTGGTCGGCATTGCGCGGCGGCTCGATAGCGGCGGCCCGTGTCACCGTATCGACCTTGACGTCGATATGCGCGATCGTGCCGGGATCCACGCCGCGCATCGCGGCAACGGCGGCATCGATGGGCGCGTGATTGCCACGGCAGCCGCCGTGCGTCTTCATATACGTTTCCGCGATGCTCCAGCGCTCGCCGAGTTGACGCGCGGCCTCCCGGTCCTTACCCACCTCATTGCCCGCGCCGCCGAAGGCGCGCAGGAAGCCGGTTTCAAAAATGTCCAGTGCGCCTGTCACCCCCTGCGCCGCGTACAGCGCCGCCAGCAGTCCACCTTCGCAACTGCGCCCGACCTGCAAGGGTTGACTTTCCGCGCTCTTGAGCGCGGCCTTCAGGCCCGCACCCTGGCTGCAGGCGATCGCCACCGCATGCGCGGCGCGGGCTGCCGGCAGGTCCAGCAAGGTGGCCGCCGCGGCCGCCGTCGCCGGCGCGGCCAGGATCGCCGTGCTCTGGAAACCTCGCCGCACCGTGGCGGGGTAAATGGCGCGGCCCAACCGCAGGAAGACTTCGTAGCCGTTGGCGATGGCAGCCACCAGCAGCCCGCCCTCGGCGCCCCGCGCGGCAGCCAGCACCATTGCGGCCGGGATCACGGCCGAGGACGGATGTCCGCCCGTATAGCGCGAGCCGTCCTCGAAATACGTGGAATGGGACACGGCGCTATTGACGATGACCGCATCGCGCAGGGACCGCCGCGCCCCGGTGCCCCAGATGCCGCGGGGTCCCTCGTCGGGCAGCAGGCGCAGTAGTCCTTCGTGATGGCCCGCCAGCACGCCGCTGCATGCGGCCGCCAGCACGTCCAGTACACGCAGCTTCACCGCATCCGCGACATCCGCGGGCAGGCCCTCGTGGCGCGAATGCGCGATGAAGCGGCCCAGCTGCACGGCAAGGGTGTCAACGTTGTCCTGGCTCATCGTGCGCCCCTTAGTCCATCGTCAAGCCGATGGACCGGATCACATCCCGCCACTTGCCCACCTCGGAACGCACTTTGGCGTTCGCGTCGGGCGTGCTGTCGCCGATCACCTCGGCGCCCTGCTCGGCGAAGAATGCCTGGATGTCCGGCAGTTTCAGTACCGCGACGACGTCGGCGTTCAGCTTCCGGACGACGTCAGGCGGCGTGCCGGCCGGCGCGAATAGGCCATACCAGGTATCGGCCTCGTAGCCCTTCAGGCCGCTTTCGGACAAGGTAGGGATATCGCGCAGCATCGCGGGCCGCGTGGCGCCGGTCGAGGCCAGCGCGACCAGCTTGCCCGACTTGATATAGGGCAGCACCACCGGCGCATTGGCGATCATCATCTGTACCTGGCCCCCCAACAGATCCGTCATCGCCGGCGCACTGCCCTTGTACGGCACATGCGTGATCGAAACGCCGACCATGTTTTTGAAGATTTCCGCGGCCAGGTGCGGCGGCGTGCCGTTGCCGGGAGAGGCGTAGTTGAGCGTTCCCGGCCTGGCCTTGGCCAGGGCAATCAACTCGGCCACCGAACGCGCCGGCACACCGGGATTCAGGACCAGGACGTTCGAGGTATTCGCCACCATCGTGATGGCGGTGAAATCTTTCGTCGCGTCATAGGAGAGATTGCGGTACAGGCTTTGGTTGATGGCATGGGTACCCACCGTGCCCAGGATGATGGTGTAGCCGTCGGCGGGTGCCCGCGCGGCGGCCTCGGTGCCGATATTGCCGCCGGCGCCCGCGCGGTTCTCGATGACGACAGGCTGCTTCCATCTTTCACCCAGCTTCTGGGCCAGCGGCCGCGCCAGGATGTCGGTACCGCCCCCCGGCGGAAACGGCACGATCAGTTTCACCGGCCGATCCGGAAAGCCGGCCGCACCGACCGGCGCCGCGGGCAGCGCGGCCACGACGGTAACGAATAGCACGCCCGCGATGGCGGCTCGGGCGCATGCGGCGATACGCCCCGCGCGATGGATGGTCTTCGTGCCTCGTATGCTCATATCCGCCCTTTCTATGTTCCACTCCATATCGCCCGATCGCCGACAATCCGCGTTCATGCCCGCGCTTCCTTCCGCATCGCGCCGGCGTGCTGCCGGCGTGTGCGCTCGTCCACGCTCAGCGCCACCATCCAGGCATCGCGCAGCGCGGCCAGGAAATCGCCGGGCACATTGCAATCGCCCACGCGCGCGTAGGGAACGCCGCTGGCTTCCACTGCCGGCAATAGGTCCAGGTTCGGCCGCGGACCCGTGGCGAACACCAGGATGTCGCCGACCGGAATGCGCCGCGGCGCCTCGTCGCGCACCTGGATCTCCAGGACCTCGCCTGCCGCTTTCAGGATGCGGCAGCGCGTCAGCAGCGTCACGCCGTCCGCGGCCAGCCGCTCGATCAATTCGAATTTGTTGTTGCGCGCCATGCCGTTGGCGATGCCGGCCTGCATCTCCAGCACGGAGACCTGGACCCCGCGCACGCGCAGTGCGTCGGCGGTCTCCGCTCCTACCATGCCGCCGCCCACGATCGTGACGCGCGCGCCTGCCGGCAACGCGTCAAGGTCGGCCAATAGCTCCCACGCATGCGCGACCCGCACCGTCGCCGCCAGCGCACCGAGGTCCAGCGGCGGAGCTGCCGGCCGCGAACCCGTCGCGACGACGATGTAGTCCGGCGCATACGCCTGGATGGTGCGTACGTCCGCGGTCACGCCCAGGCGCACGACGATGCCCATGCGCTGTACCGTCCGCCAGCGGTAGCTCCATACGGGCTCCACCTCCTGCTTGTCGGGGGAAGCCGTCGCCAGCGGTATTTGCCCGCCGGGCCGCTCCCGGCTCTCCCACACTTCCACCGCATGCCCGCGTCCCTTCAAAACCCGGGCGGCCTCGATCCCCGCAACACCGGCGCCCAGCACGAGCACCCGGGCGCGCGAACCGGCAGGAGCCGGGAAAAGCTGCGGTTCCGCGTATTCCAGGCGCTCGAATTCCGTGCCCATCATGGGGTTCTGCACACAGGCGACGTCCTTCTCCAGCGTCAACCGTTCGAAACACACATTGCACGCAATACAGGCGCGGATGGGCGCATCGATCTGCCCGAAGGCCTTCGCGGCCCAATGCGGATCGGCATACAGCGCACGCCCGATGGACACGAAGTCCGCGGCTCCGCTGGCCAGCACCTGCTCGGCATCCTCGGGCTGCACCATGCGGCCGGCGACGAACACGGGAATGCCGACGGACTGCTTGATGGGCCGCGCCGTATCGGCCAGGCAGCCGCGCGGAAACGACGGCGGCTGGATGCAGAACTTCGACAGCTGCGGACTCTCGTTGCTGCCGCCGGATAGGTCTATCGCGTCGGCGCCGGCGTGCTCCACGGCTTGCGCCAGCGCGATGATTTCGTCCTGTCCATAGCCGCCCGCGGCGAACTCGCTGGCGCTCAGGCGTATCACCAGCCGCAGGGATGGCAAGGCATCGCGCACGCGGTCTATGGTTTCCAGCAGGAAACGCATGCGATTGCCGATCGACCCACCGTAGTCATCGTCACGCCGGTTGATGCGCGGACTGAAGAACTGCTGGAACAGATAGCCATTGGCGGCATGGATCTCCACCCCGTCATAGCCGGCCAGCCACAGACGCCGCGCCGCCGCCACGAAGAGCATTTGGATATCGGCGATTTCCGCGGCGGACAGGGGGCGCACCGTGTCGCCCGTATTGGGATTGGCCCACGGCGACGGCCCGACCGGCTCCATGTTCAGCACGGAGCGGCGCAGCAGCGCGCCGCGATGATTGAGTTGGCCGAAAACCGCGCAGTCGTGGCGCTTGATGGCTTCCACGATGCTGGCCAGGCCGGGAATGAAGCGGTCGTGATAGCAGCACAGCGAATTGTTATGCGGCCGCGCCTGCTCGGTCACCACCATCGCTTCGGTCATGATCATGCCCACGCCGCCGCGCGCACGCTCTTCGTAGTACTGCTTGTCGCGTTCGGTCGACAGACCGTCGGTGGTGCTGTAGTTGGTGCCCATGGGGGCCATCACCACGCGATTCTTCAGGCGCAATCCGCCTACCAGCCCGGGCTGTTGCAGCAGCATCGGCTTGTCTCCTTATCGCTTCGAATGGATAGCCTCAAGGTCGCGGGGGGCGGTCCAGGCGGACGGCGATGTCGTCCAGGCCCGGTCCGGCGCCGGGATAGCGCTGCATGACCAGCGGATCGTGTCCCGGCACCACATGGGCCGGCGACGACGCCAACGCTTTCAGGCGCCGATAGCCTTGCAATACGTCGCCTACGCTGTACACCAGCGGAAATACGCGATCCTGTTCGAAGTGCTCGTAGTAATGGCTGGCGTCCGAGGCGAGCACGACCCAGCCCCGCGCCGTATGCACGCGCACCGCTTGCAGGCCGTCGGTATGGCCGCCGATCCGGTGCACGCTGATGCCGGGCGCGATCGTGGCGGCGCCATCATGGAAAACCACCCGGTCGCCATGGACCAGACGCACCATGCCGCAGACATGGTCGGGCTCGTAGGCGCGATTCAACATGCCGCAGCACATATGCCTGCCGGTGGCGAAGGCCATCTCGCCATCCTGCAGGTGGAAACGCGCGTTCGGATAGTCGCCCAGCGTACCGGCGTGATCGTTGTGCAAATGCGTGATGACGATGTCGCCCACGTCGCCGGCCCGCACACCCAGCCGTTCGAGCGCGTGCGCAGGGTGGTGCAGCAGGGTGCGGTGCCGCTTGTCCGCCATGTCCTGCCCGAAGCCGGTATCCACCAGTACGACGCGAGGCCCATCGCGAATGACCCACACGTAGTAGTCCATCGGCATGGGGGCATCGTGCGGATCGCCACCCAGGAAATTGGCGGCCCGCTGCGCCGGGCGCGTCGCGTACCGGACGGCCAGGACCTCGTAGTCGGGCAGGCTCGCGGCGTCCGCGGCCCGGAAGTCCCACGACGTCGAAGCGCCCGTGGCGGTCTTAGGCTGCTGCATCGGATCGTTGTCTCCATGCGATGCGCGCCTCCGTCCCGCCCCGGCTGACTGCCGGGCCGTAGTGGCGCGCTCTTGTGATGCAGAGCAGTCTAATTTCAGGTCTTTAACCAATCAATTGGATAGAATTACAAACACTAATGAACCTGATTCATTAATTTGACCATGGAAAACCTCAACGCATTGCACGTCTTCGTCAAGGTCGCCGAAACGCGCAGCTTCACCGATGCCGCCAAGCACCTGGGACTGACTTCCTCGGCGGTCAGCAAGGCCATCACCCGTCTCGAGCGCGAGCTGGGCCTGCGCCTTCTGCACCGGACCACGCGGTCCGTAGGACTGACCAACGACGGCGCCAGCTTTTTCGAGCGTTGCCAGCAAATCCTCAGCGACGTCCAGGATGCCGAGAATTCGCTGAATCGCTCGCGCGCCGCGCCGCACGGGCGCCTGAGGGTACACATGCCGGTGGGATTCGGCCGGCGCGTGATCGTGCCGCATCTGAGCGGCTTCATCGAACGCTATCCCGACCTGGTGCTGGACGCCGAATTGAGCGACCGCATGGTGGACCTGGCCTATGAAGGCATCGACGTCGCCGTGCAAATCGGCGAACTGGCGGATGCCCGCCTCATCGGCCGTCGCCTGTGCAACCTGCGCTTCGTCGCCTGCGCCGCGCCTGAATATCTGGCCCGCCATGGCGAACCGGCCACGCCGGACGACCTCGACCATCACCATTGCATTGCCTACGTGCTGATGCACACCGGGCGCTACCGCGAATGGCAGTTCATCAAGGATGGCCGCACCTTCGGCAAAACCGTCTCGGGCCGGCTGAACATCAACAACGCGGAATCGTTGCTGGAGGCTGCCACCGCGGGGCTCGGCGTGGCGATGATCAGCAACTTCATCGCGGCCGACGCACTGCGCGACGGCCGCCTGCGGGCCATCCTGACGGACTATGTCGCACTGGGCCCGCAGGTGTCGGCCGTCTATCTGCCAGGCAAGAACCTTTCGCCCAAGGTGCGCGCCTTCGTCGATTTCCTGACCGACCTCATCGAGCGCAATCCGCATTGGGACGAAGCGAGCGGCGGCCTGCCCTATCGGCAGGCAACGTAGCTCGCTATACTGCCGAACGGCCCGCCATCCACGGAATGCCCTTGTCCACGCAGCGACCCACCCCCACCCTGCCGAAGTCCCGCGCCACCCGCGGACAAAAGAACGGATACACACAAAAAGACGTCGCGCGCGAAGCCGGCGTATCGCAGAGCGCGGTTTCGCGCGTATTCGCCGGCCGCGGCTACGTGGCCGCGGAAGTGCGCCAGCAGATCGAGAAGGCCGCGCGCAAGCTGGGCTACCTGCCCGACATGGCGGCACGCTCGCTGGTCAAGGGACGGTCGAACATCGTGGCGGTGGTCACCAGCAATATCACCCACCCGTTCGTGCCCCAGATGCTGGAAAAAATGACGCTGGCGATCCAGCGGCGCGGGCAGGAAGTGCTGTTACTGAATTCGCCTCCCGGCCAGGACATCGACCGCCAATTGCCGCTGGCCCTGCGCTATCGCGTCAAGGGCATCCTGATCGCCAACGTCAGCATCGGCGCCCGCGTCGCCCGCCAGGTGCGGCAAAGCGGGACGCCGATCGTAATGGTCAACCGCTATGTCGAGGAAAAAGCGGTTCATGGGGTGTCCTGCGACAACGTACACGGCAGCCGGCTGGTGGCGCTGGACTTCATCGCGGCCGGCAAGCGGCGTATCGCCTATGTCGGGGGCCTGCCGGATTCGCCGACCAATGTCGTGCGGCGGGATGCGTTCCTCGACGTGCTGCGCGAACACGGCATCACGCCGGAAGTCGTGCTGGAGGGGGCGTTCTCGCATGCCTGGGGCTATGAAGCAGCCGGCATCCTGCACCGGCGGCATACAGCCGTGGATGCGGTGCTCTGCGGCGACGATATGATCGCGATCGGGATGCTGGACGGTTATCGGGGCTTGCCGGGAGGATTGGCCGCCGCGCCAGCCATCGTCGGCTTCGATGACATTCCCAACGCCAGCTGGCCGCCCTATATGCTTACCACCTACAGCAACCCGCTGGACCGCATGATCGATCGCGCGCTGGACCTGCTGGAGCAACCCGCGGATTGCGCGCCAGTGCGCGAGGTATTGCAGGGCGAACTGGTGCGGCGGACGTCGTTCTAGGCTTAGGACGGTATCGACCCGACCCGCGGATCCAGCACATCCCGCAGCCCGTCGCCGATCAGATTAAGCCCGAGCACCGTCATCGCCAGCACCATCCCGGGGAACAGGCAGATCCACGGCGCGTCCGGGATGAAGTCCCTGCCGTCCGCGATGATGTTGCCCCACGTGGGCGTCGGCGGCGGAGGCCCCACGCCGATGAAACTGAGCACGGCCTCGGCGAGTATCGATATTGCGAAGATAAAGGTCATCTGCACGATCAAGGGCGCCAGGCTGTTGGTGGCGATATGGCGCAGCAGGATACGGACGTGCCCCGCTCCCGCCACTTTCGCCGCCTGCACGAATTCCATCTGCGCCAACACCAGCGCCGCCGCCCGCATGATGCGCGCCGTGCGCGGCGTATAGGTGATGACGAGCGCGATCACCACGTTGGTCTCGGAAGGCCCCAGCACCGACGACAGCGCGATGGCCAGCAGGATGCCGGGAAACGCCATAAGGGCATCCATCACGCGCATGATGGGGTTTTCCAGGCGCCGGAAATACCCAGCGCACAGGCCGATGATCGTGCCGAGCAATCCCGTGAACAACGTCACGAAGAAGCCGATGCGCAGCGATACCCGGCTGCCGTACAGCATGCGGCTGAATACATCGCGGCCGAAGCTGTCCGTGCCCATCCAATGGGCGGCGTTGGGCGCGCCCAGGCGGTAGCGGTAGTCGTTGACCACGGGCGAGTACGGCGCCAGCCAGGCCGCCAGCAAGGACATCAGCACGATGACGGCAAGCAACACCAGTCCCGTCATGAACAGGCGATGTCCGCGCAGGCGCGCCACGATGCGGGACGAGGCCACGCGCCGCCACCATGAAGGCGTGGCCCCGGTCTTGCCTGCGGTCAACTCAACGGCCATAGCGCACCCGCGGATCGAAAACGGCATACAGCAGGTCCACGACCAGATTCACGATCACCATGGCGCAGGCGATCATCAGCAGACCGCCCTGTATCACCGGCAGGTCGCGCCGCTGGATCGCGCCGATGACCAGCCGCCCCACGCCGGGAATGGAAAAGACCGACTCGACGATTACCGCCCCGCCGATCAGGATGCCCACGTTCACGCCGATCACCGTCAGCGTCGGGACGGCGATGTTGACCAGTGCATGCCGGCCCACCACGGTGCGCGGCGGCACGCCCTTGGCCCGGGCGGTGCGGATGTAATCCTGGCCCAGCACTTCCAGCATGCTGGAGCGCGTCATACGAGCGAGCAGCCCGAGCTGCGTGGCGGCAAGCGCGGCCGCAGGCAGGAACAGGCTATGCAGCCAGCCCAGCGGGCTTTGCGCGAAGGGCACATAGCCGCCCGTGGGAAACCAGCCCAGTTGCACGGAAAACAGATAGATGCCGACCAGCCCCAGCCAGAAATCGGGCAGCGAGAGCCCGAGCAGCGCCAGCGACATGGCCAGCTGGTCCACCCAGGTATTGCGCCGCACGGCGGCCAGTATGCCCGCGCTCATGCCCACCGCCACGGTCATCAGCAAGGCCAGGAAAGTCAGCGATGCGGTCACCGGCAGGCGTTCGAGGATCGCTTCGGTCACGCCGCGGTTCAACAGCAGGGAGCGGCCGAGATCGCCATGCAGGACGTTGACGTACCAGCGCCACGCCTGCACATAGGCCGGTTGGTCCAGGCCCAGTTCGGTACGCAGGCGCGACAATTCCTGCGCGCTGGCGCCTGGGCCCGCCAGTTCCGCCGCCGCATCGCCGGGCACCAGCCAGATCAGGCTGAGCGTCAACAGCGAAACCAGCAGCAGCACCGGAACGGCGCTCAATAATCGACGCAAGAGATACATCAACATGCCTGCTCCCCGGCACGGCATCGCGGCGCGTCGACGCGCCGCGAGTGGCCGCGATCGCGCTTATTCGTACCAGACATCCCACATGCGCGGAACGCGATGCGGCACGAAGTTCTTCAGGTTGGACCGCGCGGCCTCGAGTACGCCGATGTCGCCGACCTTGATGGCATACACCTGCTCGTAGACGATCTGCTGGATGGTCGCGAAGGCTGCCTTGCGGTCGGCGAATTCCGGGGCGCTGTTCAGCTTGGCCACGGCGGCCTCCAGGCCGGCATCCTTGTGGTGCTGCCAGTTCTGGTCGCCCGTGAACAGTACGGCCACGCCGTTGGGCCCTTCGTAAGGCTCGATACCGACCATGATGGGAAACAGGTTCCAGCCCGTGGGCTTGTCGCGGGCGGCCAGCGTGGTGGGCCAGTCGGCGATGCGCAGCTTGACGTTCATGCCGATCGCCTGCAACTGCTGGGTGGCGATGACCGCCGTGTCGTTGTGGTTCTTGAAGCCGTTGTCGGCGATGAAGGTGATTTCCTCGCCCTTGTAGCCGGACTCCTTCAGCAGCTTCTTGGCCAGATCCAGGTTGTGCTGGTTGTACAGGCTCTTGCCCACATCGCCCGCGTAATAAGGCGTACCGGGATGCTGCCAGCCATGCGTCATGCGGTACAGGCCATCGGTGGAGATGGCCATGATCTCCTCGTCGTCCAGCGCCGCCTGGATCGCCTGGCGTACCTTCAGGTTATCGGTGGGAGGCGCGCCGGCATTCAGGATGATGGTCTGGAAGGCCCAGGGCATCATCTCGTAGATCTTGATACTGCTGTCGTTCTTCAGGCGCTTGGCGGCGGTGGGCGAAATAGCTTCCAGCACCTGGACTTCGTTGGTCTGCAAGGCCGACTCGCGGGCGCCGGCCTCCGGCATGAAACGGAAGGTCACCGTATCGAAGTACGCCGTCTTGCGGCCGCCCAGCCCATCGCGGCCCGGGTAGTTCGGATTCGCCGAATAGGAGTCGAAGCGCTTGAGCTTGACGTAGCTGTCAGGCTTGTACTCGACCAGTTGGAAGGGACCGGTGCCGATCACGTTGATCTGGTTCGGTCCCTTGGCGGCTTCCTCGGCCGGATAAATGGCCACGGGCGCGCGGGGCGAACCCAGGAATTCGATGAAACCCTGGAAGGGCTTCTTCATGAAAATCCTGATCGTGTAGTCGTCGACGATGTCGATATGGTCGACCAGCGACATATTCTGCGCGCTGCCGCCGTAGCGGGCGTAGCGTTCCAGCGAGGCCTTCACGTCCGCGGCCTTCATCTCCTTCATGTTATGGAACAGGACGCCCTTGCGCAGCTTGATTTCGTACGACAGGCTGTCCGGCGCGACGGAATAGCTTTGCGCCAGGTCCGGGATGGTCTCTCCCTTGTCGTTGCGGGCGAACAGCGCTTCGTAGATGTGCAGGTTGATATTGCGTGCCGCCTGCGCGAAGGTGATCTGTGCGTCCAGGCTGGGCGGCTGGGCCTGCTGCGCCACGACCACGTCGCCGCCGCGCTTCTGCGCCAGGGCCGGCGCGGCGGCCAGCACGAAGGCCGTCATGCATGTCGCCGCGAGCAAGCCGGCGGACGGAAAGAATCGCTTCATATTCACTTCCCCTTGACACTAGTCTGTGATGCCCGTTGCCGGCAGCGCGCTGCCCGCCGGGAATCCTTTGCCCCTGTGACGCCCGGCACGGCAAGGCGCCGGCAGCGTCGCGCGCACGGGCATGGCGCGCCGGATCAGGTCGCGTAGTCCGGTTCCTGCTTGTCCAGCATGCGTCGCCAGGCATCCAGGTGCAGGCGCGCGTCGAAGCGCTCGCCCCACGGGCCGTTGTAACGGTCGCGCAGGCTGTCGCCTATGCTCTTGAGCTTCATGCCGGTGTTCATCGCGGTCATCTGGTACATGCAGGTTCGCTCGGCGATGTAGAGCTCATCGAAGGCCTCGGCCACGCTGGGGCCGACAACCGTGACGCCGTGGTTCTTCATGATCAGGATGGTACGTTCGCCCAGCACGTCGGCAATGCGGTCGCCCTCTTCGTCCCACAGCACGACGCCGTTGTGGACCTCGTCGTAGGCCACCCGGTCGTACAGCATGGCGCTGTTCTGGTGCACCAGTTCCAGCCTGCCCTCTTCCAGCATGGAGAGCGCGGTAAGGTATTGCGGATGCACGTGCAGGATGCAGCGCGCCTGGGGATGCTTCAGGTGCAGCCGAGCGTGAATGTGAAAGGCGACCTTGCGCAGCTCGCCGTCGCCGCGCAGGACGTTGCCCTGAAGGTCGCAGACGATCAGGCTGCTGGCCGTGATCTCGCTGTAGTGGTAGCCACGCGCGTTGATCAGGAACAGGTTGTCGGTACCGGGCAGCATCATGCTGCAATGGTTGGCGATCTGTTCGTTCATCCCCAGGCGATTCATCGCCCGGAAGATCGCTGCCATATCGCAGCGGATTTCCCATTCGCCGTCGATCATGCCGGCCGCCTGCGGTGGCGGCGCGGACCGCGTCGTTGCGCTCATTTATCCCAATTCCTCTGCCGACGGCCGGAAGCGGCCTCGATGTGACTACGTATGCACATCATGGTAGAAGCCCCGGGATGGGGGCGTCAACGGGAAAGCGCGTGGCTGCGGGTTTTACCTAGGATGGGCGGCGAAGAAATCCTGCAGCGCCTTGCCCAGGGGTGCAGGCTCTTCGATGGGGGTCTGGTGCCCCCCCGCCAGCTCGGCATAGCCGGCGTCGAGGATGGTGGCAAGGGCCTTGCCCTCGGCGGGGGTGGTGATGATGTCTTCGGTGGCCGATATCACCAGCGAGGGCCGGATCCATGGCTTGGCGTCCGGCGCCGCCCTGAATGTTCCCAGCGCCTGCAGTTGCCGCTTCTGGTCGGCGAGCGACTGCGGCGCGGGATGGTCGCGCAGCGCCGCGGTGAACCCCGCGACGTTGGTCGGCGATGCCAGCCACGCCTTGCCCGCCAGCCAGGGCAGCGCCGTATCCACCAGCAGGTCCAGATCCGCGTCGGCCTCGCGCAACGCCAGCAAGGTTTTCAGCGCGAGCAAGGTCGTGGTACTGAACGAGCGCGTGGAATTCACGATGGCGCAGGGCCCGCAAACTTCGGGCACCGAGGCCATCATCGTCTGCACAATCGCGCCCCCCATGGACTGGCCGACCAGCCCGACACGGGTGTAACCCAGGTGGCGGATCAGGCCTGCCGTGTCCGCGGCCATGGTCTCGATCGAAAACGCCCTGCCGTCATCTTTCGTGCGGCCCACCGCGCGGTTATCGAAAGCGACCACGGTGTACCGTTCCGCCAGGGTCGGCACGACAGCATTCCAGAATGTCAGATCGCAGCCGTAGCCTGCGACGAGGACGATGGGATCGCCGGCGCCCTGGACCTCGTAGTGCATTTCCAGGTCGCCGATTCGGGCTGTCGACATTATGATTTCTCCGGATTCGTGTCGGGTTGGAATAAGAACAGAGCATTGGCACGAAAGGACACGGGCTTCGGCGTAATCTCCGGTATCCGAAATTATCGGCGCGCCAGGCCGAGCTCGCGGGTACGGCTCCGGCGCGGCATGCCGCAGCATTCAACGCCTGGTAAACGTACGATCAACGGGCCTCCGCGAGGGCCCAATCATGGAAGGCACGCATGCCGGGCGACATGCCCCGCGACCGCAACCATGTCAACCAATAGCCGCCGATGCTGACCTCGGTACCGAAGGGACGCACCAGCGCGCCGCGGTGCAGTTCGCGGGTAAACATGCTGGGCGGCGCCAGCGCCACACCGGCGCCTTGCACGGCGGCTTCGACCATCAGCCGGGACGAATCGAAAACCGGACCGCTCAGCGTCCAGGGCGCGAGACCGGCGGCCGCGAACCATATGTTCCATTCGTCCGCGCGATAGGAGCGCAATAGGGTTTCCCGGGTCAGGTCGGCCGGTGTGGCCAGGCGTTGCGCGACCGATGGCGCGCACAGGACGGCCAGGGGTGCATCCAGCAGCAGCGCGCCATCCGTACCGGGCCACCCGCCTTCGCCGAAGCGAATGGCGTAGTCCAGCCCCTCTGCCGCCATGTCCACCAGGTTGTTGTGGGTCAACAGGCGCAGCTCCACGAAGGGATGCGTATCGCGAAAGTCCTTGAGTCTGGGCAATAGCCACCCCACCGCGAAGGTGCCCACCACGCCGACGGTCAGCACTTCGCGCAGCCCGCCGCCCTCGAACTGCTTCACCACGGATTCGATGCGTCCGAACGCATCGCTCAGGACCGGCAGCAAGGCCCGCCCTTCATCGGTCAACGCCAGTCCGCGGGGCACGCGCTTGAACAGCGGCGTGCCCAGGCGATCTTCCAGTCCGCGTACCTGCTGGCTGACCGCGGCCTGGGTCACGTTCAATTCCTGCGCTGCCAGGGTAAAGCTCAAATGGCGCGCGGACGCCTCGAAAGCACGCAAGGCATTCAACGGAAGATAAGGACGCACGCAGCCTCCGGCACAAGTTTTTCTTTTAGGTTTCCCCAATTATCCTCGTTTGTTCGAGGGAACGAATCTCGCGATAGTTACGGCTCAATGCATATCCCCTGTTTTTTCCATCGCGAAGGAGACAACCTCATGCCCCCGAAGCCGGACCATCCCGCCATCTCGATAACCCGCCGGCAAGCGCTGTCATGGGCGGCGGCCGCGCCGCTGCTGATGCTGCGCCCCGCGCTCGCAGCCGGTGAAACCGCAGCCTCGCAGGACGGTGCGCCGCAGGCCGTCGAATATGCCCGCCTTGAA
Organism: Bordetella sp.; assembly: GCF_057362025.1. NCBI lineage: Bacteria > Pseudomonadati > Pseudomonadota > Betaproteobacteria > Burkholderiales > Alcaligenaceae > Bordetella > Bordetella sp. Next base: position 33,923 of record NZ_JBMQQZ010000017.1, read on the forward strand.
CGCGCCCATCGGCGCCGCCTGGGGATCTACGCCATCGACACCGCCACGGGTCGCGAAGTCACATACCGCGCGCGCGAACGCTTCGCTTTCTGCAGCACCTTCAAGGCCGTGCTGGCCGGCGCCATTCTGGCCCAGGACTCCGTGCAGCCCGGACTGCTCGATCAGCGCATTCTCTACACCGCGCACGCGCTTGCTTCGTATTCGCCTGTCACCGAAAAGCACGTCCATGGCGGCATGACGATCGCGCAGCTGTGCGCCGCGGCCATACAGTACAGCGACAATACGGCGGCCAATCTACTGCTGCATCGCCTGGGCGGGCCGCGCGCCCTGACCGCCTACGCCCGTGGCCTCGGCAACCCGACCTTCCGCCTGGACCGCTTCGAAACCGCGCTGAATACGTCCATTCCCGGCGATGAGCGCGACACGTCCACGCCGGCGGACATGGCGCTCACGCTGGAAACCCTGGTACTGGGCGAAGCCCTGCCCCCGGGCGCGCGATCGCGGCTGAAAACATGGTTGCTGGCCAACAAGACGGGCGATCGCCGCATCCGCGCGGCCGTGCCGCCCGGTTGGCAAGTCGCCGACAAGACCGGCACGGGCGACTATGCCAGTGCGAACGACTTCGGCGTCATCTGGCCGGCGGGCCGGCCGCCCCTGGTCCTGGCGATCTACACCGCCAGCCGCGACCCGCATGCCAAGGCGGACGAAAGCCTGATTGCCGAAGCAGCGCGCATCGCGATAGCGGGACTGGCCTGATCGCCCCGAAACACCGGTTAGCGCCGATATCTGTCGTAAAAGGGCACGTACGCCAGATCGGATAGCCCGATCCCGGACGCGCCGTTGCCTTGATATATCCGGCCGGCGGCATCGACAAAAACCGCCCCGGCATTTCCTTGCCGCAGCCCTTGCTGCCAAAAAGCATAATTCCAGTCGTCCAGCGCCAGATTTACCAACGTTGTCGAATTAGGGACCGAAATATATATACCTCGCGTGTCGGAGGATATTTTCGGGCTGCCACCAGACGGGTTTGAGGGGTCGGTGCCGGGGATATATAGGTCCAGCGGATAGTCTAGGCGGTCCGGCTCCCAGGAGGCGCCGCCGTCGACCGATTTCGCCCACCAGATATCGTGGCCCTGTCTATTGCATATCAATCCGTACAGCGCGTCGCCAGGATAGCCAGGCGACCAGACATCAAACAATCTGTAAGGTTCGCCCAGCCGCCATGACAACGTTTTGAGTCCCGTCCATGTCACGCCCCCATCGTCCGAAAACGACAGAACGGCGGATTCCTCACCTGCCGAATTGCTGTCGTAGCCGCACGCGTATAGCCTTGTCCTTTCCTTATACCAACACGACCGGATACTGGTCACATAATTACCCGCCAGCCCGTTGCCCGTGTTCACGACACGCCACTTCCCGCCGTCGTACCAGGAAAGGCCTTCTCCGGCGTGCCCCAAATAAGCCTGCATCGATGCATGCATCCTGGTAAAGACACACACGACCCGGTCGCTCGCCAGTCCGTCGCGCATCGTGTAATGCGATACGAAAACGTCCTGCAGCAACGGGTTGCTGGAGAAGAAGAAGCCCGCGTCTTCGGTAGCGATGCCGTAGTACGGCGTCGTCGGGCCAGGGCTGTAGCACAGATCATTGATTTGCCGTCGACCCAGGTAGGTGGTGCCCAGCTTGTCCACGCTCGACCATCTTTTTCCGCCATCGATGCTGACGGCGAGCCCGGTGTTCGTCCCCGCCAGGACGGGCACCTCGGGTTGATGGGACGACCCCATAACGCATCGAACGGCGTCATCCGGAAGCCCCTCGGCGGTGGTCGCATACTGCCAAAGCGGCGGGTATGAGTCGATATCCGCCGTCGCGGCCGCCGCGATACCGACATCTGTCGGAATAAAGACCTGTCCGCCCTGGACGGTGAAACGGTCGACTGCATCTTCCGCTGTCTCCGCCCCGGCCCCCAAGTCCAGCCCATTGGCCAGGCCGAAAAGCCTCACGGACTCCTTTTCCCTATCCATAACCCGTAGGTTTCTATCGTCCAGGACGAATAGATTTCCTCCTGAAGCATGGAGGGTACGAAAAAAATCATAGCCAATGGTCAGGAGCATTTCCCACGACTGCCCATCGTCGACAGATTTCAACAGCCATGAAGACTGGTTCCATCGGCATAATATGTACCAGCTTCCGTCGGCATCGATATGAACATCATCGACCTCGTATGCATAGGCGCCGTCAAAACCCGGCAGTTTGGGGGGTGCACTGAATTCTGTCTTATAGGTCCAATGCTCTCCGCCATCGCTCGATATGGCCAGCCCGCCCTCCGTGCAAACGTAGACTTTCCCGCCAAAGTACCTGACGCGCCACGTGATGAAATTGTCGGGAAGTACCGACGTCCGCCAGGTCTTCGTCTCGACGTTGTATATCGATACGGTTCGATTGAAGATTTCCTCGCCAGGTGGCCATTCGGCCGCAAAGTACGTAACGGCGACCGGTCCGAGGATGTCATCCGTCAACATCGCCGCAGCCTGATCGATATCCACACTGCCTATACAGTTCGTCGCCAGGCCATCGTGCTCACGGGTAAGAATCCGCGGTTCGCTGTCCGGCGATGCTTGAACCCCGAGTCCGCCGCAGTCCGGGGCGGCAAACAACAGTGCGCCGGAGTGCTGATTCACGCAGATATCGCCCTCGCCCGTCTGCCCGGGAACTCGCGGAATCCACAACGTTCCAAGGTCGCTCGATGAGCAGATTGCCGGGCCCGCGGCTGCATATACGTCCTGGCCTTTCCCGGGCACGACAGCCGAAACGGCGTTGCTGGACAACCCATTGGCCTGGGTCTGATAGCGCCATATATTTCGCATTCGAGTCTCCACGCTGGATGAGTATGGCCGGACCTATCCGGATACGCCGAGCCCGAGGCTCCTGTGGCGGGTACGGGCACACGCACCGACGCTATCGAGAGCCTACTTAAGTCGCCGCCAGGGCGCTTTTAAATACGGTGGTTTATTGTTGAATTTCACCCCGAAGCGGCCCGGCGCCAGAAGCGACGCGTTCCGATACCGCGGTCGGCCGGGTCGGCGCGATGGGCCTGCAGGTCCGACGGCGAGGTTCCCGTATCTGACGCCAGCCGCTGCCCACCCGCCGAAGATAGGCGGCGATCGCGGCGGGCGCACGCCCGGAAAAGAGCTGGACGCTTCAGCCCTCCGGCTGGCCCGCCCAATAGTAGAAAGGCATATAAGCCACGTTGGATAAACCTACTCCAGACGACCCATTACCCTGATATATGTTCCCATCGGCATCGATAAATGCCGATCCGACATTTCCCTGCCGCAATCCATCTTGCCAATACACGCACTGCAGGAAATGCTGAGCCGGCACGGGAAAATAGATTGAGTTCGGCAGCGATATAAATTTCCCCCGCGTGTCCGAATAGATTTTCGGGCTGCTGCCCGGCGCCGAACCGGCGCTCTGCTGATAGATATCCAGCATGAAGGCGCCGGCAGTGTCCCATGAAGCGCCCCCGTCGACCGACTTGGCGAACCAAATATCATGGCCGGCCTTGTTGCAAATCAGGCCGTAGAGAACGTCGCTGGAATAATCCACAGAGCATACATCGAACAGCCTGTATGGCACGCCAACGGGCCATGACATCCGCCTGACGGCAACCCAGGTTTTACCGTTATCCTCGGAAAACGACAAAGCCGCCGATTCCTCGCCCGTAAAGGGATCTTTATCATAGCCACAGGCATAAAGACGCGGCTTTTCTTTGTACCACCCTGGCCGGATACTCAGGACGTGATTCCCGGCCAAGCCGCTATCCTTGTTTGCGATATGCCACTTTCCATCCAGGCAATAGGAAAGGCCTTCGCCGTCATGCCCAACCCAAGCTTGCATGGACGTATACATTCTGGCAAAGACACAGACGACGCGGTTGCTTGCCAGTCCATCCCGCGTTGTGTAATGCGCCGCCGACACACCGGGGAGGAGCGGATTATTGCAGAAGAAAAACCGTTGTCGGTGGCGATGCCGTAGAAAGGCGTTGTGGGCGTCGAGCAATAAAACAGATCGTTTATTCGCGTTCTTCCCAAGGGCGTGCTGCCCAGCCTCTCCAGGCCGGTCCATGATTGCCCGCCATCGATGCTGGCCGCCAAGCCACTTTGGGTCCCGGCCAGCACAGGCACGTCCGGCTTGCTGGACGACCCGGCAACACACAGCACGGCGTTATCCGGCAGGCCCCGGGCCGTCGTCGCGTACTGCCAAAGCGGAGGATACGCTGCGATATCGGCGGCTGCGGCCACCGCGACACCGACATCCGTCGGTATGAAAGCCCTGCCATCGTGCACAGTGAAACGATGGTTCGAGTCGACCGAGGCGCCGACGTTCAGACCATTCTCATCCCGGAATATCTTTACGGAACTGTCTCGGGTATTGAATACCGTCAGCCGACGATAGGAAAGAACGAACAGGTCGTCGCGGGATGCCTCGATCGTTTGGTAGGCGTCCTGCAGATTCGACAACAGTACTTCGCAGGTTCGTCCCCCATCGCTGGATTTCAATAGCCAGGATGACACTGTCGATTGGCACAGGATATACCAGGCCCCGTCGGCGCCTATGTAAATATCGTTGACCCGTGACCCGGACGCGGCCTGATCGGCCCAAGGCAACCTGGGCGGCGCGGAGAACCTGTCTATATAGCTCCAATGCTCGCCACCGTCAGCGGATATGGCGAGGCCATTGTCCGTACAGGCGTAGATTTTTCCGGAGAAAAACCTGACCCGCAAAATGTCGAAGCCGTCGGCGAGTTCCACCACCCGCCATTTCCGGGTTTCGACTTTATATACGGATAGCGTCCTCGCCAGGCGGTCGCCTACCCCGCTTCCGTCGTAGTGCGAAATGACCACCGGCCCCAGTTCATCGTTGGACGCCACCGCCGCTGCCTGATCGATATTTACCGATCTTATGCAATCCGAAGCCAGTCCGTCACGTTCGCGCGTGAGAAAATGCACGTCGCTGCCAAACGATCGTTGCACCCCAAGTCCCGTGCAGTCCACTGTGGTGAAGACCAGAACCCCGGAGGCCTGATTGACGCAGATGTCGAAGCTATTCGACTGGCGTAACACCCCCGGGTTCCACCATTCTCCCAGGGTATCCGACCCCGAGATCCCCCCGGTCGTCGCCACATATAAGTCTTCACCTTTGCCGGGCACCAGGGCGATGACCCTGTTGCTCAATAAACCGTTCGCCCCGGTTTGATAGGTCCAAATATTGCGCATCCGGCTCTCCGCTGAAACGCTCGTGGCGGCGGCCTATCCGGATGCGACCCGCTCCCCTCCTGGACGATTCGGACACCACGCCTGGAACCGGGACGATATGCAACTTCAGCGAAGCAGGCTTTTAAATCTCGACGAGCTGTTTTGACTTCCTGCCGAACCATTGGGTGGACTCACTCCGCGCCTTGCGCCGCCACGATGCCCGGCCCGCGCATCACATTCACGCCGAGCTTCGCCAGGATGCCGCGTGTCGCCTCGTCCGGCACATCTTCCGCATAGACCTGGATGCCCAGCGAGCGCGCGGTTTCCAGCACCGAGACCGCCAGTTGCTGGCTGCCCAGGCTGCGGGCCATGCCGGTGACGAAGCCTCCACCCAGTTTCACATAGGCCAGCGACAGGCTGTGCAGCAGGCTGACCGCGCTAAGCTGCTGCGCCAGGCGGCGCACGCCGACGTGGGCGCCGCAGTCGTTCGCGATACGGCACAACTCCGCCACGGCATCGCGCCGCTCCACTACCGCGTGCGCATCGACTTCCAGGTACAACCGCGTCGCCAATTGCTTGCGTTCGGCCAGCATCCGCTCGACCTGCAGCAGGAAATTGGGGTGCGACAGCGAAGGCATCGCGATACGCACCGTCACGTCGCCTTCGTTCATCATGAGCCAGCTGACCGCCAGGCGCACGGCCTGGATATCGCAGTCGGCGGTCAGATCCAGGCGTGTGGCCGCGGGAATGAACAGCTTGGCGGGAATCGGTTCCGGCGATCCCTGGCTGTGCAGCATCAGCGTGGCTTCCTGCCGCATGACGGAGCCGTCCAGCGCCAGCAGGGGTTCCAGCGCCAGCGTAAAGCGCTGGCGCTCGATGCCATCGGCGATCGCCCGGCGCCACGCCGATTCGCCGTGCGCGGACAAGGCCTGCGCATCGTCCGTCGCCAGTTGCACGTGATCGTCGCCCGCGCTTTCGCCGCGCATCAAGGCGAAATCCAGGCGTCCCAGCAGATCGCCGACCTTGTCGCCGCGCTGGTAATCCGTCATGCCCAAGGCCCAGCGGCAAAGCCCGCCCTCGCCGACCGGAATGCGCGCCTCGCGCAGCTCGTTGCGCAGGCGCTCGGCCACCAGCATGGCGGTCGGCGCGGCGCAGCCGGGCATCAGCAAGGCGAAGTCCGAGCCGTTCAGGCGCGCGACCAGCGTATTGTTGAGCTGGAACTGGTCGAGCAGGGCCGCCACCCTGCTACCCAGGCCAGCCAGCCATTGGTCGACGAAATCGCGGGGCATGTGGCGATTGATCGCCGCCAGGTCGCGCTGGCGGAACACCAGCACGTGGCCGTCCTGCGACCCCGTCCCGCCTGGCGCGTCCGGCCTGCCGGGACTCTTGTCGACGGCACGCAGGAATTCATTGATGAAGTACTTGCGGTTGGCCAGTCCGGTAACCGCGTCCTGGTTGACCTCGATTTCCAGGGACTCGATGCGCGCCGTCTGTTCCTCGGCCGTGGCGCGCAATTGATCGCGCGTCTCGTTCAGGGCCTCCGTGATGCCCGACAATTCCGGCACGCGCGCGGTCAGAGCCCCGCCGAACTGCCCGCGGCCGATCGCGCGCATATGTTCGCCTACCTCGGCCAGCAGGCGCTTTTCAATCCACCGCACCAGGGCAAAAGCGAACAAGGCCCAGACCAGGCCCGCCGCGACAATGACCACGATCATCTGCAGGCTGCTCGCCCACAGCGTCTCCCAGGCATAGGCGTCATTGGCCGTCAGCGTGACCTCGCCGATCTGGCGCCAACCGTCCGTCACCACGTGGCTGGCGGATTTGGCGGACAAGGAAACCAGCCGCTGGAACCAGCCGGGCACCGCCGTCGCCGCGCTCTGGCCGCTGCGTTCGATGATGATCTGGCCCTGGGGATCGGTCAGCCGCACCAGCGAAAAATGCCCGCCGTCATACAGCGCGGACACCAGCAGTTCCTGCGTCACGCGCGAACTGTTCGCGGGCTGCGAGAGCGAGAGCGCCAGGGATACGGCCGCATCGCTGCTCTGTACCTGCAATTGGCCGGCCAGATAATCGCGCGCCGCGGTCACGCTCAGCGCCAGGGTGCCGAGCAGGATGATCGCGATGGCGATGGTGATACTGAGCAGTAGTTGTCGAAGTATGGACATGGATGAATTCCTGCAACGCCTATTGCCGGATGCCTTCACGCGCCATGCGCTGAAGCAGGTCGCGCCAGCGGCCGATACGATCGACCGGGGCGGCATGTTTGCCGTCGACGTACACGCCGTCGGCATTGAAACTGAATACGGGTGTCAGATCCCTGCGCTGGCTGGCGGGCAGAATATCGGATATCAGGCTATCCAGCACCAGCGGCACCGAATTGGCGGTCGGATAGTAAGCCAGCACCATGTGGGCGATCTGCTCGCTGCTTTCCGGCCCACCGATCCGCGCGCGCACGTACACGAAACGGAGCTTGCTGATCGGCACACCCAATTTGATCAACGAAAAATACTTGCCGATGACGAAGTCTTCGCAGTCTCCGGCGCCCTTGCCCAGCGCCTCCAGCGGCGTGGCCCAGTAGTCGGCCTGTCCCCATATCGTCTGGTCTTCGGCCTGCAACAGCCTCCGGTTCCAGAACGTATTCACGCTGGTCAGTTTGTCGGACTCGTCCAGCGCGCTGTCGTCTTGCAGCAATTGCAGCCAGGCCGCGACCGCGTGCGCCCCCTTGCTGCCATAGCGGCTGGCCGCGACCTGCTCCAGCCGTGCAGTGTCTAGCTCCAGCGCGCCGCTGATTCCCCACCCGAACAGCAGGCAGAAGAAAGCCGCCCTGGCCCAGGCCAGGACGGCGCGCGAAGAGGTGGGCTTAAGCATGAAACATATTGTAAGACCAACCCGAAGGACCCCGTCGCCGGGGCCCTCCGGGCCCGCGGCCCCGGCTAGCGATCAGTTGTGGCCATGCAGCTTACCCTTCTGGATCAGATCGTTGATGATGGCCTGGTCGTTCTGCAGGCTGCCACCGTTGGTCAGATCCACGCCGTGCAGCACGATCTTCTGGTCGAAGGCCTGTTGCGCCGCACCGCCCGTGGTGCTGACGTTGATGACCGTGTCCGTACCGCTCTTCGAGAAATGCAGGTACTTGGACAGGTCGCCGTCGGCCGGGTTGTTCAGCAGCTCGTGCAGGTCCAGGACATCGCCGCCGGCGGAAGCGGCGCGGGTGTCGAAGTCCATGATGGTATCGACAGCGGGGTTGGCCGTCGTGCCGCCGTCGTGCAGCGACCACTTGAAGGTGTCGCTGCCATCGCCGCCGTACAACGTGTCGTTGCCCGCGCCGCCCACCAGGGTATCGTTGCCCGCATCGCCGTACAGGGTATCGTTGCCGCCCTGGCCGTAGATGGTGTCGTTGCCGTTGCCGCCGTGGATCGTATCGTTCCCGCCGCGTGTGTCGCCGCCCACGTTCAGAGTATCGCTATGCTGGCTGACGTAGTTGTAGACATCGCTCGACGTGGGGGCATGGCCCAGCGTATCGGTCAGGTAATCCAACAGGCCTTGCAGGCCCTGGCCGTTGTGCGTGCCGGCCGGATGCTGCGTCGAGTTCAGTGCGTCCGTATTGATCGTATCGCCGAAGATGATGTCGTTGCCATCACCGCCATTGATCGTATCGGCGCCGACCGTGTTGGGGTCGGAATGCGATCCGCCGCCGTTCAGGGCCGTGCTGAGGTCGCCCGGCTGCAACACGATGTCCACTTCGCCGGTGGGACCGGTGACGTAGAGGTGATCGACCAGCGTGAAGTTGTCCACAGTGATGGACGCGTTCGAGTTGTTGTTGGTGTTGTCCAGCACATCGAAGTCCAGGCGATACTCGCCCGCGCCGTGATCGCCGGTCGTGATATGGCCGGTGCTGGTGCCGGACTCGATCGTCGTCCAGCTATTGCCGTTCTTGACCTGCAGGTACCAGGTGACCGCATCGCCGGCCTTGAAGCTCGAGCTGGTGCTCAGGTCGAACTCGAAGTGCGCGGTATGGCCGCTGGAGACCGTCACGCCGTCGGTCGCGTACTGCGTGGAATTGGCGTTGTTGCCCCTCGAACCGTACTTGTCCGAGATCTGGATCGATGAGTTGTTGCCTTCGCTGATGGACCCGCCGCCGTTCTGGACCGAGTTCCAGCTACTGGTGCTGTCGAAGTTGTAGTACCACGACGTGCTCAGGTTGGTGGTACCGTCGCCGAAGTCGACCTGGCCCGTACCGGTGGAATCGGTGTTGTCGAAGAACTTCAGGTAGTTCTCGTTCACACCGTCGCCGATACCGATGCCGTGCACGGTGCTCATCGCGGCCAGGGCGGCAAAAGCGTCGATCGAGTGCTGGAACGTGGTCTGGTCCGTTGAGCTGCCGTTGCCGCTCGTGCCGCCCCAGCTGTTGTTGTATACGGTCGGGTCCCCATCGGTCAGGAAGAAGCTCAGGTTGTCGTAACCGTTCGCCGTGCCCTTGCCGGCAGACGCTTGCGCATTGAACCAGTCCACCGCGGAATCGAAGGCATCCTCGTAGTTGGTCGAACCGGAAGCATCCAGATTGTTGATGGCCTTGATCAGCTTGTCGGTCGCTTGATCGACATCGCTCAGGTCCAGGTTCTGCACGGTGATGGCGGTATCGGCCGAGCTGCCGAAGCCGATCAGCGTGACGTTGACAATGCCGTCGTGGCCGGCCAGCTGCTTGACGAACTGCGTCAGCGCGTCCTTCACCAGTTCCATGCGGGTCTGGTTGCCGGCAATGTCATTGTCCATGCTGCCCGAGTGGTCGACGATCAGCGCGATGTTGTAGTTCTGGCCCGGCGTGGTCGTGGTGACCGTGCCGCCCGTATCGCCCATGATGATGTCGTCGCCCGAACCGCCATTCAGCGGCGGCGTGGTACCGCCATGGCCGTTGTTGTCGCCGGTGCTGGTGTTGTCGCCCTGGATCAGGTTGTTGGTGGCCAGGCCGAAGTTGTGTTCGGTGGATGTGTCCTGGCCGCCGTGCGCCGTGCCGCCGTTATCCTGCACTTTGAAGCCGAAGGATGTGTCCTTGCCGTCGGCACCCGGGGTGTATACCAGTTTGCCCGCCGCGATATCGCTGGCGGAAATCACCTGGCCCGCCGTGACGGCCTGGCCGTTCAGCGTCAACGTGCCGCTGTCCGGGGTGCGGGTGATGATGACGTCCTGCAGCGTGTTGTGCTCGCCGTTGCTATCGGCGAAGTTGAACTCCGCGGTCGTGAAGGTGTGCGATCCGCCCACGTTGACGGTCGTGGCATTGTCGCTGGCGGTCGGCGCATCGTTGGTGCCGTTGATGGTCACCTGTACCTGATGCGTGTTCGTGCCGTCGGCCGAGACCACGGTGTAGACACGCGTGCCCAGGCTGTCGCCGCCGGACAGCGCCTGCACCGCCGGATTGCTGTTGTCCAGCGTGTAGGTCCAGTTGCCATTGGCATCGACCGTGAACGTGCCGTACTGGTCGTGGATGGTATTGGCCTGGAAGCTGCTTTCGCCCGCGTCCTTGTCCTGGATCGTCAGGGTCCCGGTCAGCGCGGCGCCGTCTTCGTAGACGGTGCCGTGATCGGAACTGCCCTGGCCCACCGTGATGACCGGGATGTCATTGGTGCCGGTGAGGGTGATGGTTACCGTCTGCGTGTCGGTGCCGCCGTGGCCGTCATCGACCTTCACCGTAAAGGTGTCGGTCTTGTGCTCGTCCTTGGCCAGCGCCTGGGTCGCTTGCTGGTCCACCGTGTAGGTCCACTTGCCGGTGCTATCCAGCGTGAGGGTGCCGTAGGTGCCCTTGGCTGGCGAATCGATGGTCCAGGTATGGCCGTCGTGATAGTCCTTGTCCGCGACGGTCAGTTGGCCGGATACCGAGGTTTCGACATCCTCGGTCACCGAGGCCGCGGCCTTGCCGCTGATGACCGGGTCATCGTTCGTGCCGACGATCGTAACCGTCACGGTGTGTTCGCCGCTGCCGTCCAGCGACTTCACCGTGAACTGCTCGGTCATGGTTTCGTCCTTGCCCAGGCCCTGCACAGCCGGATCGCTGTTGTTCAGCGCATAGGTCCAGTTGCCGTTGGCATCGATGGAGAACGAACCGTGCGCGCCGGGCGTACCGGTCTGCACCTGGAACTGCGATTCGCCCGGATTCGGGTCGACCACGTCCAGCTTGCCGCCAGTGGTGTTCGGGACCGCGTCCTCGACCACCGTGCCCGCATCGCTGCCCGGGCTGTGCGGCGTGATCGTCGCGCCATCGTCGGTACCGTTGATGGTGATCGTGATGGTGCTGGTCTTCGAACCGTCCTGGCTGGTCACCGTGTAGGTCTCGACGATGCTCTGCCCGGCGTTCAGGCCCTGCACCACCGCATTGCCGTTGTCCACCGTGTAGGTGTACGAACCGTCGGTGTTGAACACCAGCTGGCCCAGCGGCGTATTGCCGTTGCCCGTGCTGCCATCAAACTGCGCGCCCGCCTGGAAGTGGCTTTCGCCCGCGTCCGTGTCGGTGATCGTCAGTTGGCCCGTGGCCACCAGGTTGCCATCGTTGTTGACGTTCTGGTCTTCGGTCACCGCGCCCGTGCCGGCGCTGACCACCGGCACGTCGTTCGTGCCCACGATCGTCACCGTCACTTCGTGCGTGGCGCTGCCGTCGGCCGAGGACACCGTGAACTGCTCGGTCATCGTCTGGCCCGCGCCCAGCGCCTGCACCGCCGGATCGCCGTTGTTCAGTTTGTACGTCCAGTTGCCGTTCTCGTCGATCGCGAACGTGCCATGTTCGCCAACATGGTTGGTCTGTGCCACGAACTTGTTCTGGCCCGCGTCGGCATCCTGGATGTCCAGCTTGCCGCCCGTCGTGTCCGGCGTGGCGTCTTCCACCACCGTGCCGTGATCGCTGGCCGTGCCCGGCTGGCCCGGCGTACCCGGGTCGTGCGGGGTAATGATTGCCGTGTCGTTGGTACCCGTGATCGTCACGGTCACCGTCTGGGTGTCCGTGCCACCGTGGCCGTCGTCCACCTTGATGGTGAAGGTATCGGTCTGCTTCTCGCCTTCCTTCAGCGACTGCACGGCCTGCGGGTCGACGGTATAGGTCCACTTGCCCGTGGCGTCCACGCTGATCGAACCGTAATCGCCCTTGGAACCGTTGGCCACCGTCCACGTATGCGCGTCGTGCGCGTCCACGTCGGAAACCGTCAACTGACCGGTCACCGAAGGCGCGCCGTCCTCGGTCAAGGCGCCGCTGTGCACGCCGGCGATGACCGGGTTGTCGTTGGTGCCATCGATGGTGATCGTCACTGTCGCGGGCGTACCGTCGGCGCTCTTCACCGTGAAGGTTTCGGTCAGGTGTTCGCCCGCGCCCAGCGCCTGCACACGGGGATCGCTGTTGTTCAACTGGTACGTCCAGGTGCCTTGCGAATTGACGGAGAAGTTGCCGTACTCGCCGGGCGTCTTGCTTTGGGTCTGGAAGGTCGCTTCGCCCTTGTCCGCGTCCTGCACATCCAGGTTGCCGGATACCGCCTGCACGCGATCTTCCTGCACCGTACCGCGGTCGTCGCCGGGGTGATGCGGGGTGATTACCGCCACGTCGTTGGTGCCGGTGACGTTCACCACCACTGTTTGCAGGTCGAAGCCGCCATGGCCGTCGCTGACCTGCACCAGGAACTTCTCTTGAACCGTCTCGCCTTCGCGCAGCGACTGCACGTTCTGGTTCACGGTGTACGTCCACTTGCCGGTCTGGTCGACCGTCAGGTTGCCGTAGTCGCCCTTGTTGCTGCCCAGGATGGACCAGCTGTGGGTGTCATGCGCATCCACGTCGCTGACGTTCAGCTGGCCGCTGACCGCGGTCGCGGCGTCTTCCTTGATCGCACCGCTGCTGACGCCGCTGATGTGCGGCGCATCGTTGGTGCCGAGGATGGTGACCGTCACCGTTTCAGGCGTGCCGTCGGCGGTCTTGACGGTGAACGTCTCGACCAGTTTTTCACCCGCGCCCAGCGCCTGGACTTCGGGGTTGCTGTTGTTCAGCGTGAACAGCCAGCCACCATTGGTGCCGACCAGGAAGGTACCGTGGGGCGTGGTGATGACATTGGCCTGGAAGTAATTCTGGCCGGCGTCGGCATCCTTGATATCCAGGTCGCCGCCCGTCCAAAGCTGCAAGGGGGAATCCTCCCGCACCGTGCCGGAGTCGTCACCCGTGACGACCGGCACGTCATTGGTGCCCGTCACGGTAACCGTCACGGTCTGCACCGCCGTGCCGCCGTGGCCGTCGTCCACCACGACGTGGAAGGTCTCGACCTTCTCCTGGCCTTCGGCCAGCGATTGAATCGCCTTGCTGTCG
>NZ_JBMQQZ010000018.1:0-27425 GCF_057362025.1 Bordetella sp.
GCCTTCGGCGACACGAACAACCAGCCGTTCGAAGGTGCGTAAGCACCGACGGCGAATCCAGCCACGGGTGGCGTGATCGCGCGATCGGGTGAACCGGTCAGCATCGGGGTCCGGCAAGTGTCGCGGACCGCGCCGTCAGGAAGTCCGGCCGTTCATGCCCGTACGGATGGACGGTTCCCCCGGCGAGAGGCGGGGGTGCTGTAAGTGGCAGTCCTCTCGGTGCAGTACATCGGCCCTCCCTGCGAGGGCCGATTTTTTTTGCGAAGCGGCTTGCCGGCGCAGCGTGGGGGTTTTCACTTCAATCGGCGCCGGGCCGGTTAATCGCGGCGGAATGCCGGCTTAAGCAAAAACGACTTCGCGAACGCATCCGTCGGGTGCATAGTCCAAGGGTGAACCCGTGACGGAGACCTTTCGCATGCCGGACGCTGCCGCCCCGCTCGAAGACTGGCTGGACAAGACCGAGACGGTCCAGGACCTGATCACCCCCTTTCCGCTGGCCGCGCTGGCGGCGACGCTGGAGCGTCCGGATCCGCGCGGCGTGGTGCCTCCGCTATGGCATTGGATGTATTTCCTGCCGGTGACGCCCATGTCCGAGGTGGGCCGGGACGGGCATGCCAGACGCGGCGGTTTCCTGCCGCCGGTGCCATTGCCGCGGCGCATGTGGGCAGGCGGCCGGCTGGTGTTCCGTGCGCCCCTGCGCGAGGGCGAACGGGCGACGCGGACATCGACGATCGCGCATATCGAGGACAAGACCGGCCGCAGCGGAAGGCTGGTCTTCGTGACGGTACAGCATCGTTATGCGGTCGATGGCGAAACGCGGATAGAGGAAGAGCACGACATCGTCTACCGCGATGCCCCGCCACCTTCGGCCGGCGCGGCGGGCGGGTCCGCGCAACGACCTGCGCCCGCGCCGCAAGGCGAGGCATGGTCGCGGACCGTGCACCCGGATCCCGTGCTGCTGTTCCGCTATTCGGCCTTGACGTTCAACAGCCATCGTATCCACTACGACCACCCCTATGTGACTGGGGAAGAAGGCTATCCCGGCCTGATCGTGCACGGGCCGCTGATCGCGACGCTGCTGGTGGACCTGGTGCATCGGCAGCTGCCCGACGCGCGCCTGCGCGGGTTTGCCTTTCGCGCGATGCGGCCCTGCTTCGCGGGCAATGCCTTGACGGTATGCGGCAAGCCCGGAAGCAAGGGCGAGATCGCCTTGTGGACGCGCGACCATGAAGGAAACCTCGGCATGCAGGCCACCGCCACGGTCGAATGACGCCATCCCGACGGTCGAACGATCCCATTCTTGAAGAAGCGGCAATCGATATGAACCCACAGGAATCCTTTCAGGACATCCGCGAAGCGGTCCGCGATCTGTGCGGGCAGTTTCCGCCGGAATACTTCCGCGAGATCGACGAAGCGCGCGGCTATCCCGAGGCCTTTGTCGATGCGCTGACCCGGGCCGGCTGGCTGGCCGCGCTGATCCCGCAGGAGTATGGCGGTTCGGGCCTGGGCCTGACCGAGGCCTCGGTCATCATGGAAGAGATCAATCGCTGCGGCGGCAATGCCGGCGTATGCCATGGCCAGATGTACAACATGGGGACGCTGCTGCGCCATGGATCCGACGAACAGAAGCGCGCCTATCTGCCCAGGATCGCCAGCGGCGAGCTGCGCCTGCAATCGATGGGGGTGACCGAGCCGACGACCGGCACCGATACCACCCGTATCAAGACCACCGCGGAACGCCGCGGCGACCGTTATGTGGTCAATGGCCAGAAGGTCTGGATATCGCGGGTACAGCATTCGGACCTGATGATCCTGCTTGCACGCACGACGCCGCTGGCGGACGTGGCGAGGAAATCCGAAGGCATGTCGATTTTCCTGGTGGATCTGCGCGAGGCGATCGGCAAGGGCCTGACGGTGCGTCCCATCCGGAATATGGTCAACCACGAAACCAACGAGCTGTTCTTCGAAAACCTGGAGATCCCGGCGCAGAACCGCATCGGCGAGGAGGGCCAGGGTTTCAGGTACATCCTGGACGGCCTG
This sequence comes from Bordetella sp., assembly GCF_057362025.1. NCBI lineage: Bacteria > Pseudomonadati > Pseudomonadota > Betaproteobacteria > Burkholderiales > Alcaligenaceae > Bordetella > Bordetella sp. The sequence continues at coordinate 2,041 of NZ_JBMQQZ010000018.1, forward strand.
AACGCCGAGCGCACCCTGATCGCGGCCGAATGCATCGGCGACGGTTATTGGTTCGTCGACAAGGTCAGCGCGTACGCGAAGGACCGCGTGGTCTTCGGCCGGCCCATCGGGCAGAACCAGGGTGTGCAGTTTCCCATCGCGCGCGCCTATATCAACGTGGAAGCCGCCAGTTTGATGCGCTTCGACGCGGCGCGGCGGTTCGATGCCCATCAGCCATGCGGCGCGCAAGCCAATATGGCGAAGCTGCTGGCCGCGGACGCCTCCTGGGAGGCCGCCAATGCCTGCCTGCAGTTTCATGGGGGATTCGGTTTCGCCAGCGAATACGACGTGGAGCGCAAGTTCCGCGAGACGCGGCTGTATCAAGTGGCGCCGATCTCGACGAACCTGATTCTTTCCTATGTGGCGGAACATGTGCTGGGCCTGCCCCGGTCTTTCTAGGACGTGAATATGAGACCCCTGGACGGCATCACGGTCATCGCCCTGGAGCATGCCATCGCCGCGCCGTTCTGCACGCGCCAACTCGCCGACCAGGGCGCGCGCGTGATCAAGATCGAGCGGCCCGGCGTGGGCGATTTCGCGCGCCGCTATGACGAGCGCGTGCATGGACAGGCCTCGCACTTCGTGTGGACGAACCGGTCCAAGGAAAGCCTGACGCTGGACCTGAAACAACCCGAGGCGCAACGCATCCTGCGCGCCCTGGTGGCCGAGGCCGATGTGCTGGTGCAGAATCTCGCGCCCGGCGCGGCGGATCGCATGGGATTGGGCTACGAGGCCCTGTCGGAAACGCATCCGCGGTTGATCGTCTGCGATATATCGGGCTATGGCGCCGACGGCCCGTATCGCGACCGCAAGGCCTACGACCTGCTCATACAAAGCGAATCGGGTTTTTTGTCGGTGACGGGCACGGCCGACGAGCCGGCCAAGGCGGGCTGCTCCATCGCGGATATCGCGGCCGGCATGTATGCCTACAGCAATATCCTGAACGCCCTGCTGCTGCGCGGCCGCACCGGTCGCGGCTGCCGCATCGATGTATCCATGCTGGAGAGCATGGTGGAATGGATGGGGTATCCGCTTTACTACGCGATGGACGGCCAGCCGCCGCCGCCGCGCGCGGGCGCATCGCACGCGACCATCTATCCCTATGGACCATTCCCTACCGGCGATGGCAGGACGGTCATGCTGGGCCTGCAGAACGAGCGCGAGTGGAAGTTGTTCTGCGAAGGCGTGCTGCGGCAGCCGGATCTGGCCGGCGATCCGCGCTTCGCCACGAACTCGGCGCGGTCGGCGGCGCGCGAAGCTTTGCGCGCGCTGATCGTCGCGGCGTTCGCCGGCCTGACGGCGGCGGAAGTCGTGGAACGGCTGGACGCGGTGGGTATCGCCAATGCGCGGATGAACACCATGCAGGAAGTGTGGGAGCATCCGCAGCTGCGCGCCCGCGAACGCTGGCGGCAAGTGGATGCCCCCGGCGGCGCCATCGCGGCGCTGCTGCCGCCCGGGATGGCGCAGGGCGTGCCCGCGCGCATGGATCCGGTGCCGGCGCTGGGCGAGCATACGGACGCCATCCTGGCCGGGCTGGGCTACACGCCGGCGGCGATCGCGGCGTTGCGGGCAGACGGCGTGGTGTGAAGGAAACCGCACGGCATGGCGGGCGGATGCGATGCGGCAACCCTGTGCCGTGGTTCTTCTTGAAGGAGACCGATGATGTACACCGATCAACGCAGTCCCGGTCAGCCGGGAATCCGCACGGGCGCCTCGGCGCCCGCCCCGGCCGATCCGGATCATCCCAGCCGCGCGCTGGCGTCTTTCGCCGCCGGGTTGCGTTTCGAGTCGATTCCCGCCGCGGTGGCGGATCGCGCGGTGAACCTGTACGTGGATTGGCTGGGCTCGGCCCTGGCGGGCAAGGGCGCGCGACCGGTCGAGAGCATCGCGCGCTTCGCGCGGGCTTCCGGCGGGCGCGAGGGGCCGTCGGAAATCCTGATCGACCGCGGCGGGGCGCCCGCCTATTTCGCCGCCATGGTGAACGCCGCGGCGTCCCATTTCGTCGAGCAGGACGATGTGCACAACGGGTCGGTGCTGCATCCCGCGACGGTGGTTTTTCCCGTCGTGCTGGCGCTGGCGCAGGAATCGGGCGCATCGGGGCGCGAGATGATGACCGCCGCGGTGGCGGGCTACGAGGTGGGCATCCGTATCGGCGAGTACATGGGGCGGTCCCACTACAAGGTGTTCCACACCACCGGCACGGTGGGTACCCTGGCCGCCGCCGCCGCCGCGGGACGGCTGCTGGGTCTGGACGAAGCCGGCATGCTGCACGCCTTCGGTTCGGCCGGCACGCAGGCCAGCGGCCTGTGGGAATTCCTGCGCGACGCGGCCGACTCCAAGCAGTTGCATACGGCGATGGCGGCGGCCAACGGCCTGATGGCGGCGCGGCTGGCGGCCGACGGCTTTCGCGGCGCGGCGCGTATCCTCGAGGGCGCGCAAGGCATGGCGGCGGGCATGTCCAGCGACGCCGACCCGGCGCGGCTGCTGGACCGCCTGGGCCAGCGCTGGGCGACGATGGAAACCTCGTTCAAGTACCACGCGGCCTGCCGCCACACGCATCCGGCTGCGGACGCCCTGCTGGCCGTGATCGCCGAACACGGCGTGCGGGCGCATGACATCGTCCATGTGACAGCGCGCGTGCATCAGGGCGCAATCGACGTGCTGGGCAATGTGCGCGTGCCGCGCACCGTGCACCAGGCCAAGTTCAATATGGGCACGGTGCTGGGCATCGTCGCGCATCGTGGCTACGCGGGTGTGCACGAGTTCGAGCAGGGCTACGACGCGCCGGAGATCGCCGCCTTTCGCGACAAGGTCGCCATGGTCCTGGACGAAGAGGTCGACCGCGCCTATCCGGCGCGCTGGATAGGCAAGGTCAGCGTCGAACTGGCGGACGGCCGTATCCTGCAGGGGCGCGTGGACGAGCCGAAAGGCGACCCCGGCAATACCTTGTCGCGCGAGGAAATCTCGGCCAAGTTCCTGCGCCTGGCCGCGTTCGCGGGTGGCGCGCAAGCGCCGCAGGCGCAGGCGATGCTGGACCGTGCCTGGGAGATCGCCGCGCTGTCCAACGTGGGCAGCGTGTTCGCGCCGGCGCGGTCCGCGTAGGCCTCGGGACGCTGTCCTGCGCCCACCGTGCGGGCCTGTCGTCCAGGGCGGCCGGTGCGCCAACGGGCAGGCATCCCGGCGGCGAAGCGGCCGCGGCCGCTCGGTTACCATGGGGTTGTTTCTGTCTACCCCGCCGCGCGGACATGCACTTCGATTTCGTCGACCTGCGCCTGCTCGTCCATCTTGCCGATACCCGCAACCTGGCGCGCGCGGCCGAGCGTTCGCACCTGTCGCCGCCGGCGGCCAGCAATCGCATCCGCAATCTGGAGCGCGACCTGGGTTTTCCCCTGCTCTATCGCAGCAGCCAGGGCATGACCCCGACACCGGCGGGCGAAGCCTTCGTCCACCACGCTCGCCTGGTGCTCGAACGGGTACAGCACCTGGCCGGCGACATGCAGGAATACGGCGAGGGAATCAAGGGCCACGTGCGCATCTGGGCCAACACCACCGCCATCAGCGAATTCCTGCCTGCCGCGCTCAGCACTTTCCTGCGCGATTATCCTGATGTGAACATCGACCTGCGGGAAGTCCTGAGCGGCGAGATCGTCAAGGGCGTGTCCGACGGCGCGACCGATATCGGTATCGTCGCGGGCAATGTGCATGCGGGACAGCTGGAGATGCTGCCTTATCTGGACGATCGCCTGGTCCTCGTGACAGCGGCGCGCCATCCCCTGGCGCAGGAGCGGTCGGTGGATTTCGCGCAAACGCTGGGCGACAACTACGTCAGCCTGCCGACGTCCAGCGCCATCCACATGTTCATCGACAATGCGGCCCAGGCGCTGGGCGGCCGCATCAAGCTGCGCATACAGGTCGGCAATTTCGAGGCGGCCTGCCGCATGATCGAAGCCGGTGTGGGCATAGGCGTCGTACCGCAATCGATTGCGCGGCGCCACGCGCGATCCATGTCCATCGCCCTAATCGCGCTGAACGACCCGTGGGCCGAGCGCAAGTTGAAGATCTGCGTGCGCGCCCTGGCGGACCTTCCGCCATTCGCGCGCGCGCTGGTGGAAAGGCTGATGGCCGATGCCGCGGCCCCTCGCATTCCCGGTTGAACGGCGCCGGCGTCCCGTGCGCGCCTATTGGTTCCACTCCGCATCCTTGAACCAGCGCCGCAGGTGTTCGACGAACAGCTTTACCTTGTAGGGCAAATGCCGCCGGCTTTGCACGATGGCGTAGATATCCAGCCCCTCGGGGCGGTACTCGGGCATCACGACCTGCAGCGTGCCGGCGCGCACGGCGCTTTCGACCATATAGCGGGGATGCATGGAGATGCCGTGGTCCAGCATCGCCAGGTGCATGATGGATTCGCCCAGGTTGGAGCTGAACGTGCCGGCAACATGGACCACCTGCGTGTTGCCGCGGCGATCGGTGAACGTCCACATATTCGTCGGCGCTTTCAGGCTGTGCACCAGGCAATTGTGGTTCTCCAGGTCCTTGGGGGTGGACGGCGTGCCATGGGCCTGCAGGTAGGCGCGCGTGGCGACGATGACCTGCGGCACGACGGTGATCAGATAGGCGATCTGGTTGGTGTCTTTCAGGCGCGGCGCGATGCGTACCGATAGGTCGAGGTTCTCCGCGATCAGATCGCTGCGGCCATCGTCCAGCAGCAGGGATATCTTGATCGCCGGATAACGGCGCAGGAAGTCTTCGATGGCCGGGGCCAGGTGCACGGCGCCGAAGGACGGTGGCGTGCCCAGCCGGATGCGGCCGGTCGGCGTACGTACCGGTCCCTGGACCAGCTCCTTCAGATTCCGTGTGGCCAGCGACAGCGCATCGGCGTTCTCGAGCAGGAGCCGCCCGCTTTCGGTAAGGCTGACGTGCTTGGTATTGCGGTTGAACAGCTGCACACCGAAGTAGCCTTCCAGCCAGGCGATCTTCTTGGTGACGGATGAACGGCTGGATGCCCTGCTTTCCGCGGCCTTGGAGAAGCTGAGGCTTCTGCCCACTTCCTGGAAGACCTCCATGCACTCGATAAGGTCCATACGTCTGTTTCCATTCTGGAAAATATGATTTCGAGGTACGGCCCTTCTGCGCGCCCTGCGCGCTTACTACACTGGGCGACCTCTTTTGCCGAATGCAGCGCGCGCATCCCATGATCCCAGGCGACTTCGACTACCACCTCTACGGCACCCATGTGCGCTTCGGCGAAGGCGTGGCGACCGCTGTGGGCGAGGAGCTGCGGGCGCGCGGACTGGCCCGGCCGGTGGTCCTGACGCAGGACCGCATCGCCGGCACGCCGCGCTACGCGGCATTGCTGCAGTCCCTTGACGGCATGGCCGTTCTGCAGTGCCGCGGCATCCCGCCGCATTCGAGTGTCAGTTTAATCGAAACAATGGTGCCGGAAGTCGCCCGCTTCGGCGCCGACTGCGTGGTGGCCGTCGGAGGCGGCAGCGTGGCGGATTCGGCCAAGGCCCTGGTGCTGCTGCTGGCCGAGGGGGGCATCCTGGCCGACCATGTCACCGTCTTCCATCCGCCGGCGAGGATCGAAATCCCGCGCCGCGTCCGGCCCAAGCTGCCCATCATTGCCGTGCCGACGACGGCGTCGGGGGCGGAAGCCACGTCCTCGTTCGGCGTGCGCGACGGTGAGCACGAGAAGCGCATGTTCTGGAACCGCCAGGTGTCCGCCGCCGCGATCCTGATCGATCCGCTGATGAGCGGGGAGGTGCCGTTGGCGACCATGCGGTATACGGCCATGAACGGCATCGCGCATTGCCTGGAGGGCCTGTATTCCAAGGGCCGCTCCATCGTGTCCGACGGTATGGCGGTGCAGGGGCTGGGTTTGTTCCAACAGGCGCTGGCCCAGCCCTTGCCGGACGAGACCGCGCAGCGGCGCCTGATTCTGGCGGCGGGGCATTTGTCCGGCATGGTGCTGGCCATGGCACGCAGCTGCCTGCATCACGCGATCTGCCATGTATTGGGCGCCCGTATGAATCTGCCGCACGGGCTGGTGAATACGGTCATCCTGCCGCATGCGCTGCGGTTCAACGAGGAGGTCGCCGCCCCGCTGCTGGCGCCTGCCCTGGAGCGCGTGAACGCGTTGGCCGGACATCGCCACCCCAGTCTTTCGGAATGGCTGGCGGCTACCGCCGACGCGCTGGCGCTGCCGCGTCGCCTGCGCGACATCGGCATACCCGAGGCCGCCCTGCCCGACATCGCCGCGCACGTCATGGGCGAACGCGGTCTGGCACTGAATCCCCGTCCTGTCGCGGCCGCGAGCGAAGTGCTCGCCATCCTGCGCCAGGCCTTCTAGACACAGCAGGAGACACTATGGATATCGTTGGCAGCGGCGCCACGCTGGGGGCGCGCATCGAGGGCATGGACCTGGCCCAGGCATTGTCGCCGCAGGACTATCGCGCGATCGAGCAGGCATTGGGCCGTTATGGCGTCGTATGCTTTCCCCGTCAACGGCTGGACGCCGCCGCCTTGAAGCGGTTCTCCGAAAACTTCGGCACGCTGGAAGTGAATGTAGCGAATCTGTACCACGAGCCAGGCATCCCGGAGGTCATGATCCTGTCCAATATCGTGGAGGACGGCAAGCCCATCGGCCTGAGCGACGCGGGTCAGGATTGGCATACGGACATGTCGTACAGCCGGACCATTGCCTTCAGCAATGTGTTGTACGGCATACGCATCCCCATGCGCGATGGCAAGCCGCTGGGCAACACCGAGTTCTGCAACATGCATGCGGCCTATGAGGGATTGCCGCCGGCACTGAAAAGCGAACTGGACGGCATGACCATTACCCACGACTTCAACAAGTTCTGGGAAATGATGCGCAGGGAAAAGGGCAGTACGCGTCCGCCGCTGACGGAGGAGCAGCGCCGGCGCAAGCCGCCGGTATCGCATCCGGTTTTCCTGGCGCATCCCATTACGGGGCGCAAGGTGCTGTACGCCAATCCCGGCTATTCGATGCGTATCAATGAAATGCCGGCGGCGCGCAGCGAAGAGGTTTTGGCGTTCCTGTTCCGGCATCAATTGCAGGAGCAGTACCGCTATCGCCACAACTGGACCGAGGGCGACGTGCTGATGTGGGACAACATGGGCACGATCCACAATGCGGTGGCCGATTACCGGCCTGACGAGCCGCGGCTGATCAAGCGCTGCCAGGTAATGGCGGACAAGTATTTCCCCGAGCTGTACTGAAAACGATGGGATAGGACGCACGGGCCGGCGGCGCATCGGCGGCCCGTGCGACGCGCGACCGGTCGGCCGCCCTTGCGGGCACCGGCCAGGATGGCGGCGATGCCGCCCACAACAAGGAGACAGACATGAAGAAACGATACCTGGCCGGCCGGGCACTGGCCGTGGCGCTGGCGAGCACGCTGTTGACGGCGGCGCCCGCGCGCGCCGACGAGTATCCCTCGCGGCCGATACGCATGGTCGTGGGCTATGCGGCGGGCGGCCCGACGGATGTGGTCGCGCGCGTCATGGCCAAGGAGATGTCCGAGACATTGGGCGCGTCCGTCGTGGTGGAAAACAAGCCCGGGGCCAGCGCATCCATCGCGGCCGCCGATGTCATGCGTGCCCCGCCCGACGGCTACAAGGTGCTGGTTACGTCGCTGACGCTGAACGTGAATCCCCTGCTTTATCCCAAGCGCTACGACTACGATCCGGTCAAGGCTTTCGCGCCGATCACCAACTTCGCCAACAATCCGATGTTGCTGGTGACGAACTACGACTCGCCGTACCGGGACCTGAAATCCCTGATCGCGGATGCCAAGGCACATCCCGGCAAGCTGACGTTCGGTTCGTCGGGCGTGGGCGGGTCCGCGCATCTGGCGGCCGAAATGCTGGCCACCGAGGCCGGGATCAAGATGGTCCATGTGCCGTTCAAGGGCAACGGCCCGGCGTTGCAGGAGATGGTGGCGGGCCGCATCAGCTTCATGTTCTATCCCAGCGTGGGCATCGCCAACTATGTCGCCGCCAAGCAGCTGCGCGTGCTTGCGGTCGGCACGGAGCAGCCCGAGAAGGACTTCCCCGGCGTGCCGACCATGGACAGCCTGGGCTTCAAGGGCTTCGAGCAGGGCGCGCCGTGGATCGGCATGCTGGCGCCGGCCGGTACGCCGAAGCCCATCGTCGACAAGCTGAACAAGGCGGCGGTCGATGCCTTGGCCAAGCCGGCGGTGCGCGAGCAACTGGCGCAATTGGGCGCGAAAGTGGTGGCCGACAGTCCCGAGCATTTCCGCCAGTTCCTGATCGAAGACAAGGCCCGCTGGGCCGACGTGATCAGGAAGGGCAACGTGACCGCGGACGACACCGGCAATTGAGCGCCCGCCGCAAGGATGCCCGCACCGTGAGCAAAGCCGTACTGGACGACTGCTATTCCATCGATCGCCTGCGCGCGGCGGCGCGCGCCCGGCTGCCGGCGCCGGTCTTCGATTTCTTCGAGGGCGGCGCCGAGGACGAGATCACCTTGCGCGACAACGTGGATGCCTTCCGCCGAGTCCGCCTGGTGCCGCGCGTACTGCGCGACGTGTCCCGCGTCGACGCGCGCGCCGCTTTGCTGGGCCGCGCCGCGCAGTTGCCGCTGGCCATCGGGCCGACCGGTGCGGTGGGCTTCGGCTGGCGCGGCGGCGACGTGGCGCTGGCCCGTGCCGCGGCCGACCTGGACCTGCCTTATGCCCTGTCGACATCGGCGACCGCATCGATCGAGGAGATCGCGGAACAGGCGCCCGGGCGCCTGTGGTTCCAGGCCTATATCCTGCAGGACAAGGCGCGCCTGGACGACCTGATCGGCCGCGCGCTGGCGGCCGGTTACGAAGGCTTGATGATCACGGTGGACCTGCCCGTGGGCGGCAAACGCGAACGCGATCTGGCCAACGGGCTGGGCTTTCCCATGAAGATCACGCCGCGCAACCTCTGGCAGTTCGCGCGGCGCCCGGCGTGGTCGCTGGACATGCTGATCCGTCGGCCTCCCGTCATGCCCAGCCTGGCGGGAATGAAGCGGGTCGAAAGCGATCGCAAGGCCATGCAGTCCGTGGCGGGGCGCAATTACGATCCGTCGTTCGACCTGGCCGCGCTGGCGCGCATCCGGGATCGCTGGCCGCGCCAGCTGATCGTCAAGGGTGTGGCGCATCCCGCCGATGTCGAATCGCTGGTCGGGCTGGGCGCCGACGCGCTGGTGGTCTCGAATCATGGCGGCCGGCAGCTGGACACCGGCATCGCCACGCTGGATGCGTTGTCCGCCATCGTCGCGGCGGCCGGCGGCCGCGTGCCGGTGCTGCTGGACGGCGGCGTGCGCCGCGGCAGCGATATCTACAAGGCGCTGGCGCTGGGCGCGGCCGGGGTGATGACGGGCCGCGCGACGTTGTACGGTGTGCTGGCGGGCGGACTGGACGGCGCGCGGCGCGCGCTGGACATCCTGCGCGACGAGTTGACTCGAACCATGCAGTTGTGCGGTACGCCGGCACTGGCGGACATCACGCGGGATGTCCTGAGCCTGCCGCATGGCCTGCCCGATTCCATCCGCCGGCATGCAAAGCAGCCGCAATGAACGACACCATCGGCTTGTGCCGAAACCAGGTCCTGGGGTTTTTCCGCGACCTGGACGATAACGCGTATGACAGCCTGGTCAGCCGTATGACCCCGGCCGCGGTGTGGCATCGGCAGGGCAAGGTCCTGCACGGCCGCGAGGCGGTGCTGCGGGCATTGGCAGGCCGCTCGCGCACGATGCGCATCCATCATCTGATCAGCAATCTGTTCGCCGATCGGGCGGAGGACGACCGTTGCGTCATGCGCGGCTATATGCTGGTGGTGCGGCACGATGCCGGTACACCCCTGGAGGGCGCGGCGCCGCTTTCCGGCATCGAGAACATACGGACGACGCACGTGGAGCTGGCTCGCATGGGAGGCGCATGGCTGATCGACCGCATGCGCAATGACGAACCCAGTTTTGCGAGGACAACGCGATGAAATGGATACGCTATACGCAGGCCGGCCGTACCGGCTACGGCATTCTGGAAGGCGACCGGGTCGTCGCGGTACGCGGCGATCCCTTCCAGGGCTATGAGAAGACGGGCGACGTCGTCCGGCTGCCCGACGTGCGCGTGGAAGTGCCGGTGATCCCGCCCACCTTCTACTGCGTCGGGTTGAACTACGTCACGCATATCGGCACCGAGGGCTTGAAGATCCCGACGCAGCCCGACGTCGGCTATCGCGCCAACAATGCGCTGGTGGCCCATGGCCAGGACGTAATCATGCCGGCGGATGCCGGCAAGGTGCAGTACGAAGGCGAATTGGTGGTGGTAATCGGCAAGAAGGCGCGCAACGTGAGCGAGGCCCGGGCGCGCGAGTGCGTACTGGGCTACACCATCGGCAACGATGTCAGCGAACGGGTCTGGCAGGCGTCGGACCGGACGTTCTGGCGGGCCAAGAACAGCGACACCTTCAAGCCGATGGGGCCGTGGATAGAAACCGCGGCCGATGTCGACGCGATGGAAACGGTGGTGTCCGTGAACGGCAAGGAAAGCACGCGTTTCCGGACCAACGATATGCTGTTCGGCATCGATCGCTTCATCAGCACCATGAGCCGGTATCTGACGCTGTATCCGGGCGACATCCTATGGATGGGCACGGATGGCCATTCGCCGGACCTGCGGGATGGGGACGTCGTGGACATCTCGATTACAGGCTTGGGTACACTGACCAACCGCTTCGTGCGCGGAAACTGAGCACGCCGCCCTCTTCAGGAGTCGATCATGCGCGCAGCCCTGTATTCCAGGAACGGACCGGCACGGGACGTCCTGCAAGTGACGGACCTGCCCACGCCGGAGCCCGGCACGGGCGAAGTGCGGGTGAAACTCTCGCTGTCCGGCGTGAACCCCTCCGATGTGAAATCGCGCGCGGGCAGCCGGCCGGTGACGCAGGGGTATGTCGTGCCGCATAGCGACGGCGCGGGCGTGATCGATCGCGTGGGCAGCGACGTGCCGGCGAGCCGGCTGGGCGAGCGGGTCTGGATCTGGAACGGCCAGTGGCAGCGTCCGATGGGAACCGCGGCGCAATACATTGCGCTGCCCGCGGAACAGGCCGTGCCGCTGCCGGACAATGTCGGGTTCGAGGCCGGCGCGTGCATGGGAATACCGGGCCTGACCGCGATGCATGGCGTGATCCAGTTGGGGGATGTCGCGGGCAAGACGGTGCTGGTGACGGGCGGCGCGTCGGGCGTGGGGTATTACGCGGCACAGATGGCGCGGCTGCGCGGCGCCCGCGTGATCACGACCGTAGGGTCGGCGGAAAAAGCGCGGCGCCTGGAACAGCTGGGCGTGACGGACAACATCCTGTACAAGCAGGAGCCGGTCGCCGAGCGCCTGCTGGCGCTGACGGGCGGCCGCGGCGTGGATGCGATCGTCGATATGGATTTTTCCACCACCGCGGGCCTGGTGCCGGCGGGGGCGGTGGCCGCGCATGGCGTGATCGCGGTGTACGGCTCCAACCAGCGGGGCGATATTCCCTTGAACTTCGGTGCGTGGCTGCCCCGCTCGCTGAGCCTGCGGTTCTTTCTGGTCTATGACCTGTTGCCGGCGCAACGGCGAGCCGCGGTGGACGCCCTGAGCGCACTGTTGCGGGATGGGGCGTTATCGCATCTGATCGCGCCGGCGTTCGAGCTCGACGATATTGCCGGCGCGCACGAAGCGGTGGAATCGGGCCGGGTCCTGGGCAATGTGGTGGTGGCTTTGCCGGACTGAATGTCTGTCGGCGTTGCGGCTCGCTCCGTTGCCGGCGATGGCGGTTTCCCCCCCACGCCGTTGGCGGGTATCGCGGGCCGGCGTCGCGGCGTGCGGTCAGTTTTCTCCGGGGCGCATCAGCCTTCCCGCCAGTGCCGAGGAGGTCGTTGTGGAGAACTTCGCCATCAGGCGGGAGCGGTACATTTCCACGGTTCTCGGGCTCAAATTCAAGTGGCGGGCGACCATTTTGCTGGTTTTGCCTTCGGCGATCAGTAGCGCGATCTCGCGTTCGCGATCGGTCAGCGACGGGGATACCGGATGCGGCACGCTCAGGTCTTCGAAGGTCCAGAGGCATGATGCGAGCGGATCGCCGGCCGTCAGGGAGCGGCCGATCAGGCGGCACCAGAACAGTTCGCCATCCAGCCGCTTCATGATCCGCTCGCAGGCGTAGATGCCTCTGGCGTTCAGCGCCGACCCGGCGCTTTCGGTGGCGCGCGCGACATCGCGTCCGGAGGGATACAAGGCGTCGAAGGAGGTGTCGTTCAGCTGTCCGGGGGGATAGCGGAAGATGGCCTCCAGGCGGGCGTTGGCGTGCGCGATGACCCGCCAGCGCGCCACGCATAGTCCGGCCGGAGCCAGCATGAAGACCTGCTTGTAGTCGAGCTGCGGCTGCACATCCATGCGGCCTCCCGGTTTCGCGCCGGGGAGCCGGCGCGTCAGCCGAAATCTACGCCACTAGTCGCCATTCGTGATATGCGCCTTCTGTATGATTTCATGCGAGGTATCGATCGCGCGCTCAAGGAATTTGGCGTAGTCATCCGGGCCGCCGCCCGCGGCCTCGAAGCCGAGGTCGGCGATATGGCGGGCGGTGTCCGGCGCTTTCAATCGCGCGTCGAAGCCCGCGGCCAGTTTTTGCACGACGTCGTCCGGCACGCCTTTGGGCGCGATCACCCCATAGGAGATGACGCCCGCGACGGCGGGCAGGCCGGCTTCCGCGAAGGTGGGGACGTCCGGCAGGGACGCCAGCCGGTGCGGGCCGGTGACCGCCAGGGCGCGCAGGCGGCCGGACTGGATATGCGGCAGCACGGTGGACGGGGCGGAGAAGTTGACCTGCGTTTCTCCTGCGACCACCGCCATGACCGACGGGGCGCCGCCCCGGTAGGGAACGTGGACCAGTCCCGCGCCGGTGACCATATTGAATTGTTCCCCTGCCAGGTGCAGCGCCGTGCCGTTGCCCGCGGAACTGAAATTGAGCCGGCCGGGATGGCTCTTGGCCAGTGCGATGAGTTCGGCGACGTTGCGCGCGGGGACGTCCTTGTTTACGGACAGCACGATGGGCGATGTGGCCGCCAGGATGACGGGGCGGAAGTCCTTGCGGGTGTCGTAGGGCAGCTTGCCGCCCAGCAAGGTCGCGTTGATCGGAAAGGCGCTGTCCACCATGCCCAGCGTGTAGCCGTTGGGTTGCGCGGTCGCGACGACGTTGGTGCCCGCGACCGATGCCCCGCCTGCGCGATTCTCGACGATGATGCGCTCGCCCAGACCGCCGCCCGGCGTGCTGGCGAGCAGGCGCGCCACGACGTCTGAGGCGCCCCCGGGTGCGTAGGGCACGATGATGCGTATGGGCTGCGACGGAAAGGTATCGGCGGCGTGGCTGGCCGGGGCGAGCGCGCAGCATAACGCCAGGGCTGCGATACGCGACAGGTTGCGCGGGTTCATGGTGTCTCCTCGTTTTTATTCGGGGTTGGCGCCGGCGCTTGTCGGCCGGTCGCATCGGTGTGCCGTGCCGCGGCGTACGCCGCGGCCGGCGGGATCGCTGTCGGCGCGGTCAAGTCGTGGCCGCATATCGGCGCAGGACCTCCGGGTCGGGTTCGAAACCCAGGCCCGGCATGTCCGGCACGCGCACCGTGCCGTTGCGCGGCAGGGTGGCGCTGCCGCAAAGCTCGACCGGCATTTCGCAGTAGAAGCGTTCCAGTATCGGATCGGTTTCCAGGGTGGAGAGCACGTGCATGGTAGCCAGGAGGCCGGGGCCGAAGTAGGCGCTGTGCGGCATCAGGCGTACGCCCCGGCTTGCCGCATCCCGAGCGACTTCCAGCAAGGCGGTGATGCCCCCGGTCTTGATGGCGCTGGGCTGCGCGTAGGCAATGCCGGTACGGTCCAGCACGCGGCGGAATTCGACGGGGTTGCCGACGTTCTCGCCCATGGCCAGCGGCGTATCGATGCGGCGCGCCAGTTCCGCCATTGCCTCGAAGTCGTCCACCGGAAACAGCGGCTCTTCCAGCCACATGGGGTCGTAGGGCGCGGCATCGCGGGCGAACTGTTCGGCCTGGCGCAGGTCGAAGGGACAGTTCAGGTCTACCATCAGGCCCGTATGCGGGCCGATCGCGGCGCGCGATTCGCGCACGGAAGGCACGTCGCGTTCGTGCAGCTTGACGTAGCGATAGCCCTGGTCGACGGCGCGGGCGGCAAAGCGCGCGGCCAGCGCCGGGTCGCGGTACGGCAGCAAACTGGCATAGACGGGGATATCGGCCGTGCGCCGCGGGCCGATCAGCGCATGCACCGGCAGGCCGGCAGCCTTGGCGGCGATGTCCCACAGCGCGATGTCGATCGCGGATATCGCGTATTGCAGCGGACCGGCGCGGCCGAAGTGATAGAGGGTGCGGACGAGCTTGTCGACGATATCGTCGCGCCGCAGCGCGTCCTCTCCGATGCACAGCGGCGCTGCCAGGCGATCGATCAGCAGGCGCGTCACCGGCCAGATGCGCACGCCGAAGGCATCGCCCCAGCCGACGATGCCGGCATCGGTGGTGACCCTGACGAGCAGGCTCTCCATTTCGGTGCGGGGTTTGCCGCCCAGCGGCAGCGGCGCCGCGCCGCTATCGTAGGGGACGGCGATGGGCAGGGTTTCGATGGCAACGATTTTCATGGTGCGGGCTCAATTCCGTGTCGCGGTGGCGCCGTCGCGGGCGGCGGGCGTGGCGTCGTTGGCCAGGGGTTCGCCGTTCAGCCAATGCATGAAATTGCGCAGGAAGATCTCGTTGAAGCGCGCGGCATTGCCGGGCGAGGCGCCGGCGTTGTGCGGCGATATCCAGGCGTGCGGCGCGGTCCATAGCGGCGAGTCGGCGGGCAGCGGCTCGGTGGCGAAGACGTCCAGGTAGGCCGAGCGCAGCCGGCCGTCGCGCAAGGCGGCCGCCAGGGCGTTCTCGTCCATCAGCTCGCCGCGTCCGATGTTGGCGACGCCCGCGTGGGGCGGCAGCAGGTCGATGCGCCGGGCATCGAGCAGGTTGCGCGTGTCCGGCGTCAATGGGCAGGCCAGCACCAGCCAGTCGCATGAGGGCAGCAGCCCGTCCAGTGCGTCCAGGCCGCAGACGCGGTCGAAGTGCGGCACCGCGCCGGTGCCGCGTCGCACCCCTATCGTTGCCAGGCCCACGGCCTTGAGGAGCCGGCCGATCTCTCGCCCGATGGGGCCGAGGCCGACGATGAGCGCCGTCTGTTCATGCAGGTCGCGCGCCATGTGCGCGGCGGACAGGGGTTGCCAGCGTTGCTGCGCCTGCGCGTCCAGCCAATACGTGAATCCGCGCGCGTGGCAGAGCATGGCGCCGACCACCGTCTGGGCGATCGGGACGGCATTGCCGCCCGACGATGTCGTCAGGCGCACCGTGCGCCGCAGCGTGTGCTGGTAGAGGGGGTTATCGATTCCGGCGGAGCAGACGTGCAGCCATTGGGCATGCGGCGCGGCATCGAAGGCGTCGAAGAAGGCCCGGCTGGCCGGGCTGGGCGCGTCCTTGCTGCTGCCCTGCATGATGTCGCGCGAGAAAAAGCCCAGCCGTATCGATGCCTGGTCCTGCGCGGACAGGGCCAGCCCGGGCTGGCCGGGCGCGACGATCAGGCGCAACGGTTGTCCGGCGGCGCGCGCCAGGGCAAGCAGACGGTCGCCCATCTCTTCGCAAAGGGTTTTCGAAATCAACAGACCTGCCGGTTCCGTGTTCATGGCGCAATGACCGTATGGCGTCCCGCATAGGCGCTCAGTGCCTCCGGGTCCGCATCGATGCCGATGCCGGGCGCGTCGTGCAGCGACACCTGGCCGTCCATCGGCGTGGGGAAGCCCGCTGCGCCGAGCGTGCGCAGGGGATTGGAATTGGCGTCCAGTTCGAGCACGCCGTCGCCGCCCGCGGCACACAGGACGTGTGCGGCCAGCGCGGCGCCGATATGCGAACCGAAGGCGTGGGGGCAATAGCGCTTGCCGCGCGCCAGGGTTTCGCGCGCCAGCGGCAGCACCCCGCTGACGCCGCCCCACTTGCCCAGGTCGGGTTGGACCACGTCCAGCCAGTCGAAGGCGGCGCGGAAGGCGTCCAGTGTCAACAGGTTCTCCCCCGCCGCCAGGCGGTGCCCGGCGGCGCGCAGCGCTTGCCATTCCGACGCGGGGCGTTCGGGGCCGATGGGCTCTTCCACCCATTGCAGCGGCAGCGGCCGGATGCGATCCAGCGCCCGCCGCGCGGCGTTCACATCCCAGCCGCAGTTGGCATCGATCATCGCGCTCTCGCCGGCCGCCAGGCCGCCCACGGTCGCCTCCAGGGCATCCAGCGCGCGGTCGTCCGCGAAGCCGGCCTTGAACTTGAAGGCGCGAAAGCCCCGCTCGCGCAGCGCATCCAGATCGCGTTGCGATATCGCAGGGGACACGCCGCTCGCATAGACGGGCAGGCGGCGCGCCTGGCCGCCCAGCAGGCGATACAGCGGTATGCCGCGCGCACGCGCGGCCAGGTCCCAGAGGGCGCAGTCCAGGCCCGCCAGCACGTGGGCGATGGGGCCGGGTTCGCCCGCCAGCCGCAGCATGGGCAGCATGGCCGTCGCGAGTTCATCCAGCAATGCCGGAATCGCGGCTATCGTCCTGCCCACCGCGCGCGGCGCCACCAGCTTTTCGAGGATCGAGGCGCGGTGATACGCGCCGAAAGGCGGATGGCCGCTCCAGATTTCGCCCCAGCCATGATGGCCGGCACCATCTTCCACTTTGACCAGGGTCGAGGTGCGTTGGGTCGATGTACCGAAGGAGGATTCGACCGCGGGCGGCGCATCGTCCTGGAAAACGTAGACCTGGATGCGCGCGATGTGGACGGCGCTGGGCGGCATGGCGGGAGGGAAAGTCTCTGGGGGCATCGGATATCCTGCGGTTCTGTCGCGCGGCGTTCAACGATTGGTCAGGCCGGGCGAACGCGCGACCACGTCGGCCCATAGCCGCGACTGCGCCTGCCATTCCTGCTGGAACGCGGCGCTGGACCCTCCGCCCGGCTCCAGCCCGCCGCCGCGCAGCACCGCCTGGATCTCCGGCGCCGCCAGCGCGCGATTCAGCGCGGCATTCAGGCGTTCCACGCGATCGGCCGGTACCTGCGATCGAACGAACATGCCGGCCCATGACGAGATCTCCATGCCCGGTACGCCCGCCTCGGCCATCGTCGGAATGTTGGGGAAGGCCGCCGACCGCGCGTGGCCGGTGGTGGCCAGGCGCCTGACTCGCCCGGAACTGACGAAGGGCTGGGTAACGGCCTGGGTTTCGATCAGCATGTCGGCGTTGCCGGCCGCGACCCCCAGCGCCGCCGCGGGGCTGCCGTTGAAGGGAACCTGGTAGATATCGGCACCGGTCCGTTGCTTCAGGACTTCCGTCGCCAGTTGGGCGGCGCTGCCGGGGCCGCTGTTGGCGGCCACCAGCGCGCCGGGCTTCTGTTTGGCGCGCGCGATCAGCGCCGCCATCGAATCGATGCCGCTGTCGCTGCGCACGATCAGGAAGAAATCGGTGGAATAGAGCTTGCCGACCGCCTTCAGGTCCTTCAGCACGTCGGCGGCCTGGCGCGGATAGACGTGCGGATTGATGGCCATGGTGCTGCCCGCGGCGACCAGTACGGTATAGCCGTCCGGCGGGTTCTTCAGGACTTCCTGCGCCGCGATCTGGCCGTTGGCGCCCGGGCGGTTTTCCACCACCACGGGCTGGCCCAGCGCCTGCGCCATGGCCGGCGCGATCGCGCGCATGCCGGTATCCGGTGTGGATCCGGCCGGAGAGGCGATCACGAGGGTGATGGTGTGTGTCGGGAAGCCGGGTTCCGCGGCGTGGGTGGCGGCGCATGCCGTCAGGCAGGCCAGGGTCGATAGCAAACGGCGCATGGTTGTCTCCTTGCCGGGACGTCGCGCGCCGCAGGATGGGCTTGTCGCGTTCCGGTCGACGATTGCCGCATCTTAGGAAGGGTGTACGCGATGGTCTAATACCAAAATAATCCTGCGCGATACGCGAAGCGTTTCACCGCGTGCGGCGCTGCACTGCAACCGGATCACGGACGGCCCGAACCTTCCATGTCGACGCGCGCATCCAATCTGGACCTACGCATGGTCCGGCAATTCCTGGCAGTGGCCGAAACGCTGAGCTTCCGGCGGGCGGCGGAGCAGATGCACATGGCCCAACCGCCGCTCAGCCAGGCCATCATGCGCCTGGAGGCCCTGGTGCAGGCGAAATTGTTCGAGCGGTCGCCGCGCGGCGTGCGGCTGACACCGGCCGGCGAGGTTTTCAAGCTGGAAGCCGTGCGGCTGTTGAACCAGGCCGGCCGGGCGCTGGAACGCACGCAGCGCGCCGGTCGCGGCGAACTCGGCACCGTGCACGTGGGTTTCATCGGGCCGGCGATGATCGCGCTGCTGCCCAAGGTCATACTGGCCTTTCGGGAACGCTTTGCCGGGGTGGAGCTCGCGCTGCACGAGGGCAGTTCCATGCAGGTCGCCGGGATGATCCATTCGGATATCGTGGATATCGGCTTCCTGGTGACCCCGGCAGACCTGCAGCCGGACGTATCGACCGAGGTCATCGTGGTGGACCACCTGGTGGCGGTGCTGCCGGCCGGACACAGGCTGAGCGGTGAATCGCGCATACGCCTGGAAGACCTGGCCGACGATGCCTTCGTGCTGTTCTCCGCGCAGGGGGTACCGACGCTTTCGTCGCGCATCGCGGCGCTGTGCCGGCGGGCGGGTTTCGAGCCCCGCATTGCGCAGGAGGCGGTGCAGATTTCGACGGTGCTGGGATTGGTGGCGGGCGGCGTGGGGGTATCCATCCTGCCGGGCTCCATCGTTGCGCTGGCCACCGGCGCGATGGCGTGCAAGCCCATCGTCGCCGATGCCGACCTGCTGCGCGTGAGAATCTGCGCGGCGTATCGTGCTGAACGGCTCAGCGATGCGGCGCAAGCCTTTCTGATGACGGCTCGCCTGCATGCCACCGGGCAGGGTTAGCCGTGGACGGGGCTGTCTGCCCCCGAGGGCGGGACGGGCGCAGCGGGGCCGTATCGGGTGCGGTTTTTGCGCGTCATGGGGCCCGCCTTTGCGGCAGCGCGCTGGTCGCCGTTCGCCGCGCCACCTTGTGCGAGCCCTTGCCATGACCACACGTCCCAAAGAAGAAAAGCCCGCGCCTTCCAGGGCGGCGGCGCCCACCCGCGCAAAACCCGCCGGCGGCGATGACAGCCTGGCCCAACCCGCGCAGCAGCCGCGCACGCTGGAAGAATGCCGCCGCTGCGCGTTATGGCGCGATGCGACCCAGCCCGTGCCGGGCCGCGGTCCGAAACGCGCCGCGATCCTGCTGGTGGGCGAGCAGCCGGGAGACCAGGAGGACAAGGCCGGCGAACCCTTCGTCGGGCCGGCCGGCAGCCTGCTGGATCGCGCGCTGGACGAGGCCCGGGTGCGCCGCGACGACGTCTTCGTCACCAACGCCGTCAAGCACTTCAAGTGGTTTCCGCGCGGCAAGCGACGCATGCACAAGACGCCGGCCCAGCGGGAAGTCCAGGCCTGCCACTATTGGCTGGAGAAAGAACTGGCGTCGGTTCGACCCCGCGTCGCCGTGGCGCTGGGGGCCACCGCGCTGAAGGCGCTGATGCAGCGTGCCGATGTGCGGTTGACGGCGATGCTGGGCCAGCCTTTCCGCATCGGCGACCTGACCGTCGTACCCACCTACCATCCTTCCTTCATATTGCGCGCGCCGGATCCGCGCTCGCGCGAATTGGCGTATGCGGCCCTGGTGCAGGCCTTGCAGCGGGCGGGACGCATCGCCAGCGATGCAGGCGATGGGCAAACCCCCGCGGCGGGCGCCTGAAAAAGACATCGGCCCCGTGAGGGCGGGGCCGATGGGTACTGCGCGAGAGGAGCACCGGAAGACGCCCCGCCTCTCTTCGGGGCTGCCGCCTGCCTTTTGGGCGGGCGGCCGGTCTGGTCGGCCGGCGTGTCCGCCGGCGCCGCGCCGTTCCGGCTTAAACGCCTTGGAACGGCTGGTTATCGAGATCGCCGAAGGCGACGTCGCCATGCACACCGCCGGCGGCTACCGTGGCGGGCACGGAGGGCACGTTGGCCTGGGCGGTGAACGGGGCATTGTCCACATCGGCATTGCCGGTCAGGCCGGCCGCGCGGGCTTGCGCCAGGTCCGCCGCGACCTGGCTACGGCTGGCGGCATTGCTGTCCACTTGGCCGTATACGCCCTGGAACGGGGTGTTGTCGGTGTCGCCGCGGGGCGTACCCGCTTGGGCGCCAGCCACCAGGGCCAGGGATAGGGCGACGGAGGAAACGATGGTTTGGATTTTCATGGCACTTCTCCATTAGTCGGTTGGGGGAACGGCGCGGGTTTGTAATGCGCCTTGTTCCCGACGTGTGGATATTGTGCGCGCCAGCATCATAGGGATAAACCCTCGGTCGGCGAATTCACTTTTCCAATTGCAGGACTAATGGAAGAAGATGTCTGTGTAAAAAAGTATAAATCGATAGTGTCGATCTATGTAGCCTCTGGCACCGGTTATTTGTTTATTCAACGCCGCGGGGCGCTTCAGGGTGCGCCGCGCACGGCGCGACCGCCGTCCGCCTGTCCAGGGCCGGCCTGCACGACCGCCGCCGCGGGGTAGCGCAGCGTGAAGCGGATATGGCCGTCCGGGGACGATTGCGCCTGGGCGCTACCGCCATGCAGCGTCATGATGGCGCGCACGATGGCCAGGCCCAGTCCACTGGCGTCCGAGCCCGCGCTGCGTGACAGGTCCGCGCGATAAAAGCGATCGAAGAGTTTATCCAGGCGGTCGGGCGGGATGGGCGCGCCCCGGTTGTCGACGTGGATACAGACGGAGTCGGGCCAGGTTTCGGCCCGGATCGTGACGGTGCTATCGGCGTCGGCATAACGCACCGCGTTGGCCACCAGGTTGCCGAGCGCGCGGCGGAACAGGATGGCGTCCGCATGCAGATGACCGCTCGCGCTGCACTGCAGCCGGATGCCGCGTTCTTCCGCCAGTCCTTCGAAATACTCCGCCACGCGGCGCAGTTCCACGGCGAGGTCCAGGCGGGTGTGGTCCAGCGCCGATTGCGCGTTGTCCGCGCGCGCCAGGAACAGGATGTTTTCCACCAGCCGCGACAGGCGTTCGAGTTCTTCCAGGCCCGATGCCAGCACGCTTTCGTAGTCTTCCGGCGTGCGGCGCTGGTAAAGGGCGACCTGGCAGCTTCCCATCAGCGCGCCGATCGGCGTGCGGATCTCGTGGGCGAGGTCGGCGGAAAACTGCGTCAGCCTTTCATAGCCGTCGGCCAGGCGGTCCAGCATGGCGTTGAAGGACGCCGCGACTTCGCGCAGTTCGTGCGGCGTGTCGGCAAGCTTCAGGCGTTGGTCCAGGTGGGCCGGCGTGATCCGGCTGGCTTGCGCTGCCATCGTGCGCAGCGGTCGCAGGCCGCGCCGCAGCGCCAGGTAGCCCAGCACCGCGATGGACAGGAAGGCCGCGACCGCCGCCAGCGCGATTTGTCCGCGATAGACGCGCAGCATGCGAGCTTCGCTCAGCAGAAGGTGGGCCGCCTGGACTTCCACCGCCCGGCCGTCCACGGTGCGCGTCATCGCGGCGACGACGCGCATGCGGCCGCCCTGCGCCGTCGCCGCCGGATGGACGTCGGCCACGGTGAGCGGCCGGTCCTGCGCCACGGGCGTCATCGGAGGCAGGGTTTGCCTGCCGGGATTGATGTCCATGACGGGTTGCGAATCCCGCATGCGGAACGTCAGTATGTCCTGTTCGTTGCCCAGCATGTTTTCGAACAGGGCGGGCCGGGCGCGGATCTCGTCCAGCGTCAGCGTGTCGCGCAGCAGCGTGCGGTAGCGTTCGACGCGCCCGATCAGGCCGACATCGCCGCGCAGGATCAGGCTGGCTTCCAGGGATTTGTACAGGTACACGCCGGCCATGCTGACGACCAGCGCCGCGAGCAGCGCGAACACCAGCGCGGTGCGCAGGGTCAGGGAGTGTCGGCGTTGTCCGCGCATACGCGTACCTCGCAGACGTAGCCGATGCCGCGTACCGTGTGTATCAGTTTGGGATCGAAGGGCCGGTCTATCTTGGCCCGCAGGCGCTTGATCGCCACATCGACCACATTGGTATCGCTGTCGAAGTTCATATCCCAGACTTCGGAGGCGATGATGGCGCGCGACAGGACTTCGCCCTCGCGGCGCACCAGCAGGTGCAGCAAAGTGAATTCCTTGGCCGTCAGGGCGATGGCGGTATTCATGCGGACGACGCGTCGCCGCAGTACGTCGATGTGCAGGTCGGCCAGGCGCAGCTGCTCGGCTTCGCGTACCACGCCGCGCCGCAGCAGCGTGCGCACGCGCAGGACGAGTTCCGTGAAGGAGAACGGCTTGACGAGGTAATCGTCGGCACCGAGCTCCAGGCCGTGTATGCGGTCCTGCAGGTGGTCGCGCGCGGTCAGGAACAGCACCGGGACGTCCTGGTGCTTGCGCAGCGTTTCCATGATCTGCCAGCCGCTCATGCCCGGCAGCATGACGTCCAGCACGATGAGGTCATAGCGCTGCTCCAGCGCCAGATGCAGTCCATCGGCGCCGTGGCGCGCCAGATCCACGGCGTAGCCCGATTCGCCCAGCCCCTTTTTCAGGTACTCGCCGGTTTTAGGATCGTCCTCGACTACCAGTATGCGCACACCGCACCTCTATTGCCTCGCGCCGATTCTATCGGTTTGGGCCCGGCCCTTCATGACATTATTGTCATCCTGGCGTCATGTTGGCGTCCTCATGCGGGCGCCACCATAAGCCGTCGTCCCTGCGGGGACTTTCCCGGGCGGTCCGGATTCGTGGCCCGCCATGGCCTGATGGAGAATCGGATGAACAAGCGTTATCGGATCGGAGCGTGGTGTGCCGGCATGCTGCTGGCAGGCGGCATGGCCGCCGCACAGGCGCAGCCGGCGCCGGCCAACCGCCTGGCGGTACGCGGCAAGATCGAACAGGTGACCGACTCGACGCTGGTCGTCAAGGCGCGCAACGGCAAGGACGTGAGCCTGGCGATTCCGGCCAATGTCGCCGTGCGCTCGGTGTCGCTGGCCAAGCTCGGCGATATCAAGCCCGACAGCTTCATCGGTACCGCGGCCACGCCGCAGCCCGACGGCACCCTCAAGGCGCTGGAAGTGCATGTCTTCGCGGCGTCGCTGCGTGGTTCCGGGGAAGGCAACAGGCCGTGGGAAGGCGCCGACGGCAAGGTCGGACAGATGACCAACGGTACCGTCGGCAGTCTGGTCGGCACCAACGGCACGACCATGAAGGTGAAGTACAAGGACGGCGAAAAGACGGTGGTCGTGCCGCCCGATGTTCCCATCGTCTACATGGAGCCCGGCGACCGTTCCCTGTTGAAGGCCGGCGCGCCCGTCCTGGTGTTTCCCACCAAGAACGCCGACGGCAGCCTGACGGCCAGCACCATCGTTGCGGGCAAGGACGGCACGATTCCGCCGATGTAAGGCCGGACGGGTCCGCGCATGGCGGCGCGCCGCCCGCGGCCTGGCCGCCGCCCATTCCCTTGCCGCTATGGCGCGCCGGATGTCCCGGCGCGCCGCGCACCGGAGGCTACTCTTGTCCTTGAGCTCGTTTCGCGGGATGGACGCGCCCGTGCGCCGCGTCCATCCCCTGTATGTACGGATCACCCATTGGCTGAACGTCTATGCCATGGCCTGCATGTTCATGAGCGGCTGGGGCATCTACAACGCCTCGCCCATCTTCGGTTTCAGCTTCCCGCAATGGGCGACGCTGGGCGGCTGGCTGGGTGCCGCCACCATCTGGCATTTTTCGGTGATGTGGCTGCTGGTCGGCAACGGGCTGGTGTACCTGGTCGGCGGCGTGCTTTCCGGCCATTTGCGGCGGGACATGCTCGATGTGCGTCCACGCGCCGTGGCTCGCGATGCCGTGGCCGCGCTAAGGCTGCGCCTGCCCCATACGCCGGGTCGGTACAACGCCGTGCAGAAGGCGCTGTACCTGGGTGTCCTGCTGCTCGGCGTATTGATCGTGCTGTCCGGCCTGGCGATCTGGAAACCCGTGCAACTGAGCGGACTGACGGACCTGTTCGGCGGCTTCGCGGCCGCGCGTGTCGTACATTTCTGCGCCATGGCGGGCATCGGCCTGTTCGTCGTGGTCCATCTGCTACTGGTAATCGTGGTGCCGCGCACCTTGCCACCGATGATTACCGGCCGCGCCCATGGAGGCCGCGATGCCTGAACGCAAACATCCCCGCCTGGTGCTGGAACCCGCCCAGCGCAGCCAGCTGTATCGCGCGCAGCGCCGCCTGCTGCTGCGCGGCGGACTTTCGCTGGGCGCGATCGCCATGATGAGCGGCTGCAATATGCAGGATGGCGATACCTTCGACAAGGTGCTGTGGGCCATGTCGCGCTGGAACGACCGCGTGCAGGCCTGGCTGTTCAATCCGGACAAGCTGGCGCCGACCTACGCGGCGAGCCAGATCACCGATCCCTTCCCCTTCAATGCCTATTACCCCGAATACAGTGTGCCCGACATCGATACCTCGGCGTGGCGCCTGGAAGTATCGGGAATGGTGTCCGACAAGCATGCGTGGACGCTGGAAGAGCTGCGCCAGCTGCCGCAGGCCGCGCAGATCACGCGTCTGATCTGCATCGAAGGCTGGAGCGCCATCGGCCAGTGGAGCGGCATTCCGCTGAAGACCTTCTTGCAACGCGTGGGCGCCGACCTTACCGCACGCTATGTCGGCTTCAAGTGTGCCGACCGCTACTACGGCAGCATAGACATGCCGACGGCACTGCATCCGCAGACCATCCTGGCAATGGATTTCGGCGGCGCGGCGCTGCCGGCGGACTATGGGCAGCCCTTGCGGCTGCGCGTTCCGACCAAGCTGGGATTCAAGAATCCCAAGCACATCGTGGCGATGTTCGTCACGAACACCTATCCCGGGGGGTACTGGGAGGACCAGGGCTACAACTGGTTCAGCGGCATCTAGTCGGGCAAGGGGCAATAGCCTTCGTTTATGAATTCAATAGTCGGCGCAATGTAATAGTGGTGGATTAGTGCGAAATCTGGAAAGATGAATTTCGGCCATGAGGGTTTATCCCTAGGTCCTGGAAGCGCAGAATGCGTTTCATCGGGAACAGCAACGGACATCGCGAACTTCCCAACCGAACGAAATCGCGATGTACGACCCGGATCACTTAACCAGGACTAGGAGTACTGCCATGCAAGCCAAGACCATCGTTTCCGCTCTGATTCTTTCCTTCGCCGCGATCGGCGCCGCGCAAGCGGCCAACAGCGAGCCC
>NZ_JBMQQZ010000019.1:0-5815 GCF_057362025.1 Bordetella sp.
AGACCACTGGACCGTCCTGTACCGCGGCGGCTTCTATCGCGGCGGCGCCATTCACATGAGCGCGCTGGCGGGCATCGACCAGGCGCTGTGGGATATCAAGGGCCGTGCGCTCGGCGTCCCGGTATCCCAGCTGCTGGGCGGCAACGTACGCGATCGCATCCGCGTGTATTCCTGGATAGGCGGCGATCGCCCCGCCGATACCGCGGCAGCCGCCAAGGCCGCCGTCGAGCGCGGCTTCACCGCCGTCAAGATGAACGGTACGGAAGAACTGCAATACATCGACTCGCACGACAAGGTACGCAAGTGCCTGGAAAACGTCGCCGCGGTGCGCGATGCGGTCGGGCCCGACGTCGGCATCGGCGTGGATTTCCACGGGCGTGTGCACAAACCCATGGCCAAGGTCCTGATCAAGGAACTGGAGCCCTACAAACTGATGTTCATCGAAGAACCGGTGCTCAGCGAACACTACGAATCGCTGAAAGAATTGGCACCGCTGTCCTCGACCCCTATCGCCCTGGGCGAACGGCTGTTCTCGCGCTGGGATTTCAAGCGCATCCTGTCGGAAGGCTACGTCGACATCATCCAGCCCGATCCTTCGCACGCCGGCGGCATCACCGAAACGCGCAAGATCGCCGCCATGGCCGAGGCCTACGACGTCGCCTTGGCGCTGCACTGCCCGCTGGGCCCCATCGCCCTGGCAACCTGCCTGCAGATCGACGCGGGCTGCTACAACGCCTTCATCCAGGAACAAAGCCTGGGCATCCACTACAACGCCGCCAACGACCTGCTGGACTACATCAGCAACCGCGAAGTCTTCGCGTATCGCGACGGCATGGTCGCAATACCGCAGGGTCCGGGCCTGGGCATCGAGGTGAACGAAGAGTACGTCAAGGAACGCGCCGCGGTCGGACATCGCTGGCGCAACCCGGTGTGGCGCCACAAGGACGGCAGCTTCGCCGAATGGTAAGCCCGCGCATCGTTCATGCGCCCCTGGCCGCCGATAACCCCACTACCCGAAGAGATCCATCGCCAGTGCACACATCGAACGCACGGCATGAGCCATAAAGCAGAAACAACAGGAGACCACCGTGCCCACCGCACACACCGCCGCCCTGCCCGGCGCACAGGCCACCCGCAGCCGCTACCTGATCATGGTGATGCTGTTCATCACCGTGGTGATCAACTACCTGGACCGCAGCAACCTTTCCATCGCCGCGCCGGCGCTCAAGGACGAGTTCGGCCTGGATACCGTGCATGAAGGGCTGATCCTGTCGGCCTTCGGCTGGACCTACGCGGCCATGCAGATCCCGGGAGGCTGGCTGGTCGACCGCGTGGCGCCGCGGGTGCTGTACGCCGTTGCCCTGATCCTGTGGTCCGCCGCCACCTTCTTCATGGGCTTCGCCGGCAGCTTCGTCGCCCTGTTCGTGCTGCGCCTGGCCGTCGGCGCGCTGGAGGCGCCGGCCTATCCCATCAACAACCGCGTCGTCACGACCTGGTTCCCGGAACGCGAGCGCGCCACGGCCATCGGCTTTTACACGTCCGGCCAGTTCGTCGGGCTGGCCTTCCTGACCCCGGTCCTGGCCTGGCTGCAGCATCGCTATGGCTGGCACATGGTGTTCGTGACCACGGGCCTGCTGGGCATCGTCTGGGGCGTGCTGTGGTTCATGGTCTACCGCGAGCCGCGGCAGTTCCGCGGCGCCAACGAGGCGGAGATCGAACTCATCCGCCAGGGCGGCGGCGTGGTGGACCTGGAACGCCGCGTGACGGAAAAGAAAACGCCGTTCGCCTGGGCCGACCTGGGACGGGTCATGTCGCGGCGCAAGCTGTGGGGCGTCTACCTGGGCCAGTTCTGCCTGACCTCCACCTTGTGGTTCTTCCTGACGTGGTTCCCCACGTATCTGGTGAAGTACCGCGGGATGGATTTCATCAAGTCCGGCTTCCTGGCATCCGTGCCTTTCCTGGCGGCGTTCATCGGCGTACTGTGCTCCGGCGTATTGTCGGACTGGCTGATCCGCCGCGGCGCCACGGTCGGCCTGGCGCGCAAGCTGCCCATCATCCTGGGCCTGCTGATTTCCACGGCGATGATAGGCGCGAACTACACCGATTCCACGTCGTGGGTCATTTTCTTCCTGGCGCTGGCCTTCTTCGGCAACGGGCTCGCTTCCATCACCTGGTCGCTGGTGTCCACGCTGGCCCCCGTGCGATTGCTGGGACTGACGGGCGGCGTATTCAACTTCGTCGGCAACCTCTCGTCCATCTGCACGCCCATTGTGATCGGCTACCTCGTCACCCAGGACAACTTCGCCCCAGCGATCGTCTACGTGGCCTCGCTGGCCCTGCTGGGCGCCCTGTCGTACATCCTGCTGGTGGGCAAGGTGGAGCGGATCGAGATGTAAGCCAGCCGCATACCGGCGCATAAAAAAAAGGCGGATCGCCCTTCGGCGACCCGCCTTTTTCGTTCCCGCCTACCCAAAGGGCTGGCCGGGTTCGACCATGCTCCACTCGGCGTGGCCGTCCCGGGCGGCTTGCATATGCGCGCCCGGGGCCTGCCGGATGGCCGGTACTTACGCCTTCAAGAGCAGCGCATTCATGCGCTTCACGAACGCGGAGGGGTCGGCCAGCTGCCCGCCTTCCGCCAGCATGGCCTGATCCAGCAGCAGCTGCGCCCAATCGTTGAAGTCCTCGTCGGCCGCATCGCGCAAGCGCCCCACCAGGCCGTGTTCCGGATTGATCTCCAGCGTGGGCTTGACCGAAGGCGCTTCCTGCCCCGCGGCCTTCAGCATGCGCAGCAGGTTGGGGCTGAGCTCATTCTGACCCACCACGATGCAGGCCGGCGAATCCACCAGGCGCAGCGTGACGCGCACGTCGGCCACCTTATCGTCCAGTGCAGTCTTCAGGCGTTCGACCAAAGGCTTGAACGACTCCTGCACCTCGGCCTGACGCTTCTTTTCTTCCTCGTCGGCCAGCGCGTCCAGGTCCAGGCCGCCCTTGGCCACCGACACCAGCGACTTGCCGTCGAACTCGCGCAGGTAAGACAGCATCCACTCGTCGACGCGGTCGGACAGCAGCAGGACCTCGATGCCCTTCTTGCGGAAGATCTCCAGGTGCGGACTATTCTTGGCCGCGGCATAGGTTTCCGCCGTGACGTAGTAGATCTTGTCCTGGCCTTCCTTCATGCGCGACACATAATCGGCGAAGGAAACGTTCTCTACGCCGTCCTCGTTGTGCGTGGACGCGAAGCGCAACAGCTTGGCGATGCGCTCCTGGTTGGCGACGTCCTCGCCGGTGCCTTCCTTCAGCACCTTGCCGAACTCCTGCCAGAACAGCGCGTAGTCGTCCTTGCGGTTCTCCGCCAGGTCTTCCAGCAGCGACAGCACGCGCTTGGACGAACCTTCGCGGATCGCGCGCACATCGCGGCTTTCCTGCAGGATCTCGCGCGACACGTTCAGCGGCAGATCCGCCGAGTCGATTACCCCGCGCACAAAGCGCAGGTACATCGGCAACAGCTGCTCGGCATCGTCCATGATGAACACGCGCTTGACGTACAGCTTCACGCCGCGGCGCGCATCGCGGTCCCACATATCCATGGGCGCGTGCTTGGGGATATACAGCAGCTGGGTGTATTCGCTGCGCCCCTCCACACGGTTGTGCGTCCACGCCATGGGATCGTCATAGTCATGGGCGACGTGCTTATAGAACTCGCGGTACTGCTCTTCCGTGGTGTCGTTCCTGGACCGCGTCCACAGCGCATTCGCCTGGTTGACCGTTTCCAGCTCATCCTTGCGGACCTGCTCGCCCTTCTCCGCGTCCCACTCTTCCTTGGCCATGCGGATGGGCAGCGAAATGTGGTCGGAATACCGGCGCAGGATCTCCCGCAGCTTCCAGCCGCTGAGCAATTCGTCTTCATCGGCGCGCAGATGCAGCGTCACATCGGTGCCGCGCCCGGCCTTCTCCGCCTGCGCCACCGTGAACTCGCCCTGTCCATCCGACTCCCAGCGCACCGCCTGGTCCGCCGGCACCCCGGCACGGCGGCTGACCACCGTAACCTTATCGGCCACGATAAAGGACGAATAAAAACCGACGCCGAACTGGCCGATCAGCTGCGCGTCCTTTTGCTTATCGCCGGTCAGCTTGGCGAAGAATTCGCGGGTGCCGGAGCGGGCGATCGTGCCCAGGTTGGCCACAGCCTCTTCGCGGGTCAGGCCGATGCCGTTGTCCGAGATGGTGATCGTGCGTGCCGCCTTGTCGTAATCCACCCGGATGCCCAGCTCCGGGTCCCCTTCCATCAGCGAGGGGTTATCGATCGCCTCGAAGCGCAGCTTGTCGCAGGCATCGGATGCGTTCGAAACCAGTTCGCGCAGGAAGATTTCCTTGTTGCTGTACAGGGAGTGGATCATGAGGTGCAGCAGCTGCTTGACCTCTGCCTGGAAACCCAGGGTTTCCGATGCGGAATGGGATGCGGTTTCGCTCATGTCGAAATCTTGGTGTCTGCGTTGGTAGGATGGCGGCGCCTGGGGCGGCCGCCGGGCCGGGACCGGCACGCACAGGGCGGCCGACCCGCCAGAACATGGGGGCGGGAACCGGTTTATCAAGTGGGCTATAATGCCGACCTTTCCGCCACGCGGCGTTTGCCTGCCCCGCCCTGGGTCAGGTGCCGGTAGCCTCATCCCTTTGCGGGGAGCAGGGCCAGACCGAACAAACGCCCGCGCACGACCTGCCCGGGTGGTGAAATTGGTAGACGCAGGGGACTCAAAATCCCCCGCCGCAAGGCGTGCCGGTTCGATTCCGGCCCCGGGCACCACTGAATAATCCCTTGATTTTCAATATCATTCCCAGACAGCCCTCCCTGTCTGGGCAGGCTCCTGCTGTCTCCAGCTTTTGCTAGAGCCCAGTCCCGGGCACAGATATTTCTGCCCTTGCAAATTCCTGCACCCGGATCGGGAGTTTCGACAGCAGCTCACCTGGCTCGCACTTGAGCGGGAAGCTGGCGCAGCTGCTCGGATTGCGCTGAGGCCGTGGCCCTCACGGGCCGTTACTCCAATTCCCGATATTGCTTAAGTCGTCGCTGCGCTGCAATATATATAAGACTAATCCTAGCGACGCGCCTCCAGCCAAAAGCCCATGGCTCGCCCTCGGGAACCCCTTTCCCCTACCCTCCGGGAATCTTCCATGTCTCTCCTTGACCGGCACCCTTCGCCGGCGCAGGAAGCTCCATCGCATAACGCAATCGACGATGCGTATGGACTTTTCATCGGCACCCTGTTCGCTGCCATGGGCATCTCGCTGCTCGCCCGCGGCGGAATGATCACGGGGGGCATCGCAGGCATGGCCCTCTTGGGCTCTTTCGTATCGGGCTATGCGGCCGCGCCTCTCGTTCCCTTGATCAATATCCCTTTCATCCTGTTTTCCTGCCGCGCCATGGGCAGGACATTCGGGATCAAGAGCGCCTTCGTCAGCCTGGCAATAGGTGTGGGTGTGAGCGCCATCAGCCGCTCTCTGGAAGTATCCGGCATCAGCAACGCCTTCGCCGCAATCGCCGGTGGCACCTTCCTTGGCATGGGCATCCTGTGCCTCGCGCGGCACAACGCATCCATGGGAGGCACCAGCGCGCTGACCCTATGGGTACAGCGGCGTTCCGGAATCAACGCCGGCAAGCTCCAACTCGCCTTCGACCTGGGCTTGTTCTGCGTGGCGGTGGCCTATCTTCCCTTGGCCAAAATACTGTGGTCCGCCCTGGGAACGTTCGCGATGAACGCAATGCTGATCGCCTGGCACAAGCCGGGACGATACAAAGGCTAGGCCGGGGACCCGGGGA